>DASWQB010000085.1:0-3752 GCA_036398335.1 Afipia sp.
CGGCTTCGGACTTCTTCCGGACACCTATGAAGCATTCAAGAAGCAGCGGCATCGCTGGGCCTATGGCGGTTTCCAGATCGTCAAAAAACACTGGCGGCGTTTCCTGTCGGGAACGACACGTCTGTCCCCCGATCAAAAGCGGGAATTTACGCTGGGTTGGCTGAACTGGCTGGGCGCGGAAAGCCTTGGCGTCGTGGTCGCGATCTTGAACCTGATCTGGGTGCCGGTCGTATCATTCGCCGATATCGCAATCCCCGACAAAATTCTTACGCTTCCGATCATTGCCTCGTTTCTCGTGTCCCTACTCCATTTCATCGCGCTCTATCGCCTGCGCGTGCCGATCAAAACCGGGCAGATGCTCGGCGCGATGATCACCGCGATGTCGGTGCAATGGACGGTGTCCCGTGCCGTCGCAAATGGATTGATAACCGATCATCTGCCGTTCGCCCGCACATCGAAGGGCGGATTGTCGCTGATGTCCGTCGAATTCCAGGCGTTTTGGGAGGCCGTGATCGGCGTGCTGCTTCTTATCGGCGCCGTGGTGCTTGTGGTGTTCAACACCAAGCAGGTGCGCGAGATTAACATCTTCGCAGGCGTATTGGTGCTCCAAAGCCTGCCGTTCCTCTCCGCAGTGGCGATTGCCATCCTGGAGAATTCGCGCATCAACGCGTTCGAATTCTGGCGCAACTCAAGGATACGTGCTGCTGAACTGATCGGCCTGCGCCGCGCCGCCGTGCCGAGCGTTCAGCCCACGAACTCTTCTGACGTTCGCCAGATTTCAGCAGAGTGATTTGCCCAGCAGTGTAAGGCGCGCGCCGAATGTATGCGGCAACGTGTCACGCGATCTGCGACAAGACATCATCGCGACATTTGAAAAATATTCTGAAAGTGAATATTGCTCGCAATTGCGAGATGTGCGCCATTCGCTGCAAAACCATCAACTAACACACTGGCTTAAAAGTATTTTTTGTTTGCATTCAAACTGCGGCTTCGTTTCGGCCATCGCGGCAGTCTGCCTTGCGCGCTGGAATATTATATACCACACTTTTCGCCTGCGGGCTGGCCTCTTGAGCCGACAAAAAACCCGCCAGGAGGAAACATGACCAATCTAGCAAAGGCTCAGCCCGTCATGGCTGAGGGTAAAGGCTTTCGTTGGCTCCAGCTCGCGATGGGCATCGTCTGCATGGCGATGATCGCCAACCTGCAATATGGATGGACTCTCTTCGTCGATCCGATTGATCAGAAATATCACTGGGGACGTGCCGCGATCCAGCTAGCGTTCACACTGTTCGTCGTCACCGAGACCTGGCTCGTTCCCGTCGAGGCATGGTTCGTCGATAAATACGGCCCTCGTGTTGTCGTCATGTTCGGCGGCGTCATGATCGCCCTCGCCTGGGTGCTGAACTCCTACGCCGCATCCATCAGTGTGCTTTACATCGCAGCCATCGTCGGTGGCATCGGCGCGGGCGCAGTGTATGGCACTTGCGTGGGCAATGCCCTGAAGTGGTTTCCCGACCGCCGCGGTCTTGCCGCCGGCGCGACGGCCGCGGGCTTCGGTGCAGGTGCCGCGATCACCGTTGTGCCGATCGCCCAGATGATCGCCGCGAGCGGTTATCAGACCGCTTTCTTCAATTTCGGCATCGGCCAGGGCCTGATCGTTTTTGTGCTGTCGTTTTTCCTGCGCGCGCCGACTGTCGATCTGCCGGTGAGGAAGAAGCAGCTTAATCTGCCTCAGACCGCGACCAGCTTCACGCCTCGACAGACCCTGCGCACACCGATCTTCTGGATCATGTACATCACTTTCGTGTTGGTGGCCGCCGGCGGCCTGATGACCGCGGCCCAGATCGCGCCGATCGCGCACGACTACAAGATTGCAAATGAGCCCGTCAGCATGTTCGGCTTCCAGATGGCGGCACTGACCTTTGCAATCTCGCTCGACCGGATCTTCGACGGGTTCGGCCGTCCCTTGTTCGGATTCATCTCCGACAATATCGGACGTGAGAACACGATGTTCATCGCCTTCGGCACGGCGGCGGTGATGCTGCTGACGTTGTCGGCCTACGGACAGAACCCGCTCGTGTTCGTGCTCGCAACGGCCGTTTATTTCGGCGTGTTCGGCGAAATCTACAGCCTGTTCCCGGCCACGAGCGGCGATACCTTCGGTTCGAAATTCGCCACCACCAATAACGGCATGCTGTACACCGCCAAGGGCACAGCAGCGCTCCTGGTGCCGGTGGCGAGCATTGCGGCGGCGAGCTATGGCTGGCAGGCCGTGTTCGTGATCGCAGTGGCGTTCAATGCGATGGCGGCTCTGCTGGCGATATTTGTTATCAAGCCGATGCGACGTGCCTTTATCGAGAAGAGCAACGTCGCCACCACCGCATCACCGGTGTCGGTGCAGAAGGCCAGCGCGGCCTAAGGGGCGCGATCGATCCGGTTGCAAGGAAAAGCCGGAACAAAAGAAAGCCGGGAAGGAAGTGACGGCTTCCACCCCGGCTGGACCGGACCATGAGGCGATCATGGTCCGGTCCAGCGCTTGATAGCATAAACTGCGACGTTCTGTCGCACTTTTTGGTGATTGACGCGGTCTAACCCCTAACTTTCGTTGCTGCGCCGCAGCGTAACCGCACCGGCATTCCAGTACGGGCTGGAAACCTAATCGAACAAATCCACTCAAATGATCTCATAGGCGAAGAAGATCGCGATCGCCGCCACGCTGACCAGTCCAATCAGAAAGGCTTGGTCGGCGATTAGTTCGCAGCGCGCGCTGAGGCGCCGTTTATTCGCATAGCGCATCGCCACGTAAGATGAGATCGCGCTGACCAGGAACACCACTGTGGTCAGCGCCGCATACTCATCGACATGGCTGGGCCCTGATCTGACTTCGACGATTTTGACCAAACCGACCAGGGTTGCCGAGACACCAATCATGGTGCCCGAGGTCGGCAGGATGTGAGTGGAAAGCGTACGGCGTTCACTGGGCGTACTGTCGGGCGATGTCATGGGGGCTCCGCGCAAAATTGCTCCGCGCATTAGCGGGTAAACGACGTTACCCAAGACAGCGCGAGCGCGACAGACCGGCGGCGCAAGAAGCCTGCAGAAATCACAAGCACAGACTTAATAACAAGCGCAGACTTAATAAGATGGAGATGCGTCGCGGCGCTGCGCCGAAATATCGGTCAATGCGCCGTCATCATCGTAGTTCAGATGAAGCGATGTGCAGAAATATGTGAGGACAGTCAGTCCCAGCAAACAGGCAGCCAAAAGCGGAAGCCAACTATCGTCCGCGTTCTGTTTCACCCTAACGCTACGGCGGGCTTCCGCTCTTTTGAGTTCGTCCACCGGGTATCTCCTCGTGCGGCGATGCTCTCGCGCTTTAAATCGAGCAGGAAGCTAAAACCAAAAATAACAAACCAACTGAGCCGATTTGTGACAGACCCGCCGCTGAACGGCCAACTGACAATCGGCGAACGGAATTTGTAAACACAGCTCGATTTTTGTAAACACGCCGCCCAAAAGAACAAATCGCGCTTCAATATTTTATAATTATCATACAGTTATATGGTGAGCGCGGAGGGACTCGAACCCTCGACCCCATGATTAAAAGAATTACCCCAAACTAGCACATCGCGCCACTTTCGCCAACATTTCGTAAGCTAAAACCTTCAACCTTATCAGTAATTTAGATAGAATGTCCCTGCACGGGCGCACACGGCGTTGCATCGCCTCTCAGGCGTGTTTCGCACCCTATA
>DASWQB010000086.1:0-2104 GCA_036398335.1 Afipia sp.
ATATTGCCTATGAACTTCAAACACACCGTCACCGAGCGCTTCCTGCGCTATGTGCGCATCGACACCCAGTCCGATGCGTCCTCGCCGACATATCCGTCCACCGAAAAGCAGAAAAACCTCGGCCGCGTGTTGGCGCAGGAACTGCGCGATCTCGGCATCGCGGACGCGCATCTGGACGAATCCGGTTACGTCTACGGCACCATCGCGGCGACGAGCGGCAAGAAAGTGCCCGTCATCTGCTTCTGCTCGCACATGGACACCTCGCCCGATTGCAGCGGCAAGGATGTAAAGCCGCAGATCGTGCGCAACTATCAGGGCGGCGACATCGCGCTCACCGCCGACCCCGCGCAGATCATTCGCGCAAGCGAGTTCCCCGCGCTGGCCAGCCAGATCGGCAATGACATCGTCACCACCGACGGCACCACGCTGCTCGGCGCCGACGACAAAGCGGGCGTCGCCGAGATCATGGATGCGGCGAAATTTTTCATCAACAATCCGCAGGTCAAACACGGCATCATCAAGATCCTGTTCACGCCCGACGAGGAGATCGGCCGGGGTGTCGACAAAGCCGACCTGAAAAAACTCGGCGCCGACATCGCCTACACCCTCGATGGCGGAAGCGCGGGCCATCTGGAAGACGAGACATTCTCCGCCGATGCCGCGACCATCCACATTCAGGGTGTCAGTGCCCATCCGGGTTACGCCAAAGGCAAGATCGAGCACGCCATCAAGATCGCCGCACGAATCATTGATCGCCTGCCGAAAGACCTGACGCCGGAGACGACCGAAGGCCGCGAAGGCTTTCTGCATCCCGTCGGCATTTCCGGCGCGCTTGAGGAAGCGACGCTTGAACTCATTGTCCGCGATTTCAATGAAGCGGGCTTGAAGGACAAGGAAGACCTGCTTCGGCGCATCGTCGATGACGTCATGAAGGACTTTCCGCGCTCCAGCGTGCGCATCGATATCCGCGAGCAGTATCGCAACATGAAAGAGGTGCTGGACCGGCATCCCGAAATCGTCGCCAACGCCGAGGAGGCCATCCGCCGCGCCGGGCTAGCCCCCATTCGCAGCGCCATCCGCGGAGGCACCGATGGCTCGCGGCTGTCTTTCATGGGCCTGCCCTGCCCCAATATCTTCGCAGGCCAGCACGGCATCCACTCACGCCGCGAATGGATCAGCGTTCAGGACATGGAGGCCGCGGTGAAGACCATCGTGCATCTGGCTTTGATCTGGGAAGAACGGGCTTAAATCGCGCGTCAGGCCCGCATGCGAAGCTGCAACATCGGCAGCACTTCATAACGCGCGCCGACATCCGCTTTTATCATCGGATCTTCCGCCACGATCGCATGCAGATCGTCCGCAACCTGGCTGTCGTCCGCCTCGAACAGCGACATGCCCCACCCGCCGGCCGGATCGGCGACCGGCCCGTGAGCGATCAGCGAGCCCTGCGCCAGCAGCGATTGCAAAAAATCGCCATGCGATTTCATCAGCAGCTTTTGATCGGGCGTCATGTTTTTCAGAAAGTCGGGACCGGGCGGCACGAAACGGCAAAGAAAATATTTCATCGAGACCGACCACCACGCATGAGAAATTGACTGGCGGCGAAACCTAGACAGTCAAAATGGCAGCGCGGTGACACTCGATCTGCGTTGCCAAAATTGCTTCAAGTGCTTGCGCTGCCGTCTTTGCCGGTGCAAATAGGCTGAACGGGCGGTTAGCTCAGCTGGTTAGAGCATCTCGTTTACACCGAGAGGGTCGGGAGTTCGAATCTCTCACCGCCTACCATTTTTCCCGCGACATCACGCAAATACCTCCCGGTTCCACAATCCTCGCGGTGGCGCTCGGCTTTGTCGCGCAGTCGGCAATTTTGGGCGAGGTCGAGCCCGCGATGCTGGGACGCGGGATGCAGTCGCTGCGTCTCGGCACTGCGAAATCCGCTCTTAAATTGCCGCGTTTTCTTCACGCGAACCGGCACCCGCTTCGCTCGAAAACGCCGTGAATAATAAACGGCGCCCGAAGGCGCCGTTTTGTTTTCGTCTCAAACCATTTTTAGTGCGCGGTCAGGCCACCGGCGGCTACATCCGCCGCAGCGTCCGGTTTCATC
>DASWQB010000087.1:0-2303 GCA_036398335.1 Afipia sp.
TCCGCTGGCGCGTTCTTGGCCGGGAAGATTGATTTTGGCGACCACGGATTGGCGGTCGCGGGTGACTGTTTGGCGCCTTTGGCACTGACTGCTGCGTCGGCTGCATTCGCCGGCGGCGGCTTCTGTATGGCGGCCTCCGGCGGACGCGGCGCAACCGGCGCGCTCTGTCCCAGCGAGACCGAAATTCCGAACAGCCGCCACTGCCCGTTCACCGGCGCGAATGACAGGTCGAAATTGACCTGTGTCGGCACCGAGGGAAACAAGCCGGCCATGTGCATCATGCCGTTGCTTTCGATCTGCGGCAGCAGGCTGAGTTGCGGATCGATCACGGCCACGCCCGAAAGATCGAGATTGTCGGCGCGTTGTTTGGCGAAGATCTCGCCGAGCCGCGCGGCAGAGTTGGTCTGAAAGCCCGGCGCGCCCAAATCGCGCAGCACCGTATAATTCCCCGTCTTGTTGGCGTGATCGAGCGCGAGCAAGGACGAGCGGATCAGGATCAACACGCCGTTGCGGTCGATCTGCGCGGGCTTTGGCGCTTGCGCATGAGCCGCCGATGCGATCGCTATTAGGCAGGATAGAGACGCATACAAAAAAATCCGACGAATGTTCACCGCATTGCCTTTACCACGCGATAGTCGCACCGGCACGTCCACCAATGCCGCCCTGGGCAAACCCGGCCCCCACACCGCCATTGATGACAACATACTCGCTAAGCCGCATCTGTGCACTCAGGCTCATAGCGTTTTCGCCGCGGAATGTTCCTCAGTTGCTGGAGATCGCGAATTTCTTGTCGGACGGCAGCGCCGATCCGCCCATTGCGATGGCAATCGCCGTTCCCTCAAAGCCCTGCCGCATCTGGGTTTGCAGCGTCCCAACCTGGGATTGCAGGACCGAGACGTCCTGTCCGCTGAAACTGGCGGCGGCCAGATTGCCGGCGGCGTCGGTCGTGACCAGCGATGTCGGTCCGGATTGCGCGGCCAGACTCGCCGCAGAGGTAATGCCGGCCAGTCGATATGTATTCGACGCCGTACCCACCGCGATCTGGTTGACGGCTGTAGTGGCAGCGCCGTTGCCGATGGCCGTGGAGTTGGCGAAGGCGGCCGTGGTGCCGGCGCCGAGCGCGGTGCTTCTCTCGCCGCTCGCAATGCTTGTGTCGCCATAGGCGGAGCTGGAATTGCCGCTCGCCGTGCTGAAGACGCCGCTCGCCGTGCTGCTAAAGCCGGTCGCCGTGCTGCCAGAGCCAGTCGCCCTGCTCCTGTCGCCATAGGCCGAACTGGAGGCTCCGTTCGCCGTGCTGTTAAAACCATAAGCCGTGGCCAAATCCTGGTTCGCCGTAGCACCAACGCCCACGGCGGTTGCGCTGATACCGTTCGCAGTGGCCTGACAAGCGGGATCGCTGAGCGCGCTGTTAGCCCCTGCAACGCCCGATTGGCATCCGGCGGCGGCAGGCACGGCCCAAAGACCGCCGCATGACAGCGCGATGGTGGCCACGACAACAAATTTCCTCATGTCAAAACGCCGGATACCGGTTGGCATCATCGGGCGGTTCGATCTGCAGCCGCGATTGCAGCGCAGCGCCGTGTCATCACGCTCTAAACGTGCTGTTTCCGCAACCATGCCCAGCCCCTAACGATTCCCATAAATCAGAGGTCAGTATCTCGACGGTGAAATTGCCCGATACCCGGCATATGACGGTAGTGCGCGGGATTGCCTGCTTGATGCGGCAAATCTGCCACAGAGATTTTGCTGGAAACGTGCCTGCAACAAAAAACCCGGCCAAAACCATGATGGTCCTAACCGGGCTTGAGTTTTACTTGGAGGTAAATTTCAGGATCGAAAATTCATGCCAATTCACGAGATTAAAATGCGTGCCGCTGAAATGCGCCGTGCTTGAAATGCGCCATCGAACATAATCAGGCCGATCCAGCATGAATACCCGTCATATGACGGTAGTGCGAGGGATAAGCGGCTTATGTGATCGAATTGGTACTCTTGAGCAGTGCGACAAGCTGGCTTTGCTGGCGCGTGCCGGTCTTTTGAAAAATCTTTTCCAGATATGAGCGCGCAGTGCTGATCTGAATGTGCTGATCTTCGGCCGCCTGCTTCAGCGTTTGTCCGGAGGCGAGAGAAGCAGCAATGCCTGCCTCCTGCGGCGACAGATCGAAAATCGCCCTGATGTGAGCCGTGAATCCCGCTGGAATGTCGAATGATATTTCGCGCACGAAAATCGCCGCGTGCCGTCCCAGGAACGGCATCTCGTGAAGCGGGTTCACAACCGGCGCGATCGAAAGCGCGAGATCGAC
>DASWQB010000088.1:0-2577 GCA_036398335.1 Afipia sp.
GCAAGGCCGGTCGGCTGTAGGACAGCGATTTCATCAGGATGCCAAGCACGCCGAACCCCATCATGAACACGATGTCGAGCGGTTCGTTATTCAGTGCGTAGGTACCCACGACGATCGTGCACATCAGCAGCGGCGCGAGCAGCCGGCCGCTGATTCGTGTGATCGCCGTCAGGCGCGCGGCAACCGGGACCAGCAATACCGCGGCGAGTACGTTGGCAATCGCGATCGTCAACGTCAGATGCACCGCGATGTCCATATGGGACTTGAGAAATTCCGGTCCAGGTGCCAGGCCGAACAGGAAGAACGCGCCGATCAGCACGGCCATCGAGGAGCTTGCGGGAATCCCGAACGCCAGCGTGGGGATCATGCCGCCCCCCTCCTTCGCGTTGTGCGGGGCCGATGCGGCGATCAGGCCCTCGACCGCGCCACGACCGAATTGATCCTTGTTCTTCGAGCTGCGCTGGGCGGAAGCGTAGGCCATCCAGGGCGCCGTGGCACCGCCCATGCCGGGGACCACGCCGAGCACCACGCCGATCAGCGACGATCGGATCACCAGCGGCCAATGCGCCAAGGCCGTACGCACACCATGCAGCACCTGCGCGGTGCTCACCGGTGGCGTCTCCAGGGCGGCGATGCGCTTGCCGGTCACCCCGAGGCTGATGATTTCCGGCAAGGCGAAGAGCCCGAGCGTCAGCGGCACCAGGTGAATGCCGTCGAGCAGATAGTCGAGATGAAACCAGAACCGCGGTACGCCCGACGTGCCCTGGTAGCCGAACGTGGCGAGCAGCATGCCGAAGGCGCCGGCCATCAGCCCCTTGGCCATGTTGTCCTTGGCGATCAACACGATCATCAGGACCCCGCATACGGCCAGCATCAGCGTATCGGGCGACTGGAAATAGAGCACCACCGGCGCCAGCACCGGAAGGACGGCAGCGAGCAGCACGGCACCCAGCACACCGCCGATACCCGACGCCGTCAAGGCGGCCCCGATCGCTTCTCCCCCTCGTCCCTGTTGCGCCATCGGGTAGCCGTCCACCACCGCCGCGGCGTCGGCTGGCTGTCCGGGCATGCCGAGCAGCACGGCGGTAATCGAACCTGCTGTGTTGACGACAGAATGCATCGCCAGCATGAAAGCCAGGCCGACCGCGGGCTTCATGCCATAGACGAAGGGCATCAGCAATGCCAGGGCGGTCACACCGTTCAGGCCGGGAATCAGTCCGACAAACGAACCCACCACGACACCGATGCAGATGAAAAGCAGGGACGTGGGCGAGCCGAATGACAGAAGCCCGGCGATCACATGGTGATACATCGAAACACTCTCCCGATCCTAGAAATACGTGTTCAGCACAACCTGCTGGATCTGCGGAAGATGGCTTCCGGCGGCATCCTGCATGATCTTGCCGATCTGGTTCTGCAATTGCGCACCGTCGAGAAAGCTGACAGGAATATTGGCCTTCTGCGCCTGCGCGATCACGACCGGATCGGTCAGCACTTCACGCAACTTCTCGCGCAGGAAGGCGACGCGATCCTGTGGCACACCCGGGGTGGTCGCGACGGCGCGCTGCATCTCGCCGACCTGCTCGCGGAAATCGATCCACCATGCGTTTTGCGGCGCGATGTGCGCCACTTCGAAAATCGTCGGGACATTGGGCAGATCCGCCCAGCGCTTGCGGCTGATCACGGCGATCGCGGCGAGATCACCCGACTTGAGCATGGGCAACACGGAACTCACCGTCAGGATGCCCGAGTCCACTTCACCGTTCGCCACGGCGAGCGCCATGTCCTTCGCGCCCTTGTAGCCCGTGACGACCTTCGAATGCAGGCCGGTGGCCTGGGATACGACGGCCACGACATCGCTGATGTTGTCCGCCGGTCCGGTCGCGGACCAAAGCAGCTTGGATGCATTGATCGCATCGCTGAAGTTGTGAATCCTGCCCTTCGGCGAGACGAACCATACCTTGGGCTCCTCGGCCACGCGCGCGAGCCAGTTGAGCTTCTGCAGGTCCCAGCGTGCACCGGGGCGATCCACGAGCTTGCTCATGATTGCGCCCTCCGCGCTGACGTTCATCAGCGTCAGGCCGTCCGGGCGTGAGGAATACAGGATGTTGAGTGCGAGCAGGCCACTGCCGCCCGCGCGATTTTCGATGATGACCTGGGCGTCGAGCTTCTTCGCAAGATACGGTGCGATCAGCCGCGCATAGAGATCGTAGCCGCCCCCTGGCGGTGAGCCGACCAGCATGGTGACCGTCTTGCCTTTGTAGAAGTCGGCGGCCGACTGATCCGCGAACGCGGATGCGGCAGGCAGGCACAAGACACTGCCCACAAGGGCCAGCACACCGATAAACCATCCGGGGCGACGCCCGCCCGACCCGCGCATGGCACCGAAGAATCCATGAATCCGACTCACTGCGTCTTTCATTCGCCTGCTCCCCTCCATTGACCGGCATTCAGAAATGATTTCATTAACTATCGAAATCCACCACCGATCTTCACACCGGTTTTCGCATTAAGAATGAAAGTGATTCTACCGCCTCATCGAACTCAGTCAAATCATTTGTCAAAAATATCGAAACC
>DASWQB010000089.1:0-4571 GCA_036398335.1 Afipia sp.
CTTGCCGGTTTCATGCGCGAGCAGGTCTGCGTCTATATGTGTCCGTGGCCTCGCATCCAGGCCGCGCTCACCGACGAGTGGGCGCTGAACGTCACTTACAAATATGACCGCGGCGAAAAACGAACCTCGCTCAAGAAGGCGCGCGATCTGCGCGCGCATGGCGAAGCGGTCGGCGATTGCATCGACTGCTATCAGTGTGTCGCGGTGTGCCCGACCGGAATAGACATTCGCGATGGCGCGCAGCTTGCTTGCATTCAATGCGGCCTGTGCATCGATGCATGCGATGCGGTGATGACGAAAATCGGGCGGCCGACGCGGCTGATCGGTTACGACAACGACGTCAATATTCAGCGCCGCCAAGCCGGTCAAAAGGAAATT
Organism: Afipia sp.; assembly: GCA_036398335.1. Taxonomy (GTDB): domain Bacteria; phylum Pseudomonadota; class Alphaproteobacteria; order Rhizobiales; family Xanthobacteraceae; genus Afipia. The sequence continues at coordinate 379 of DASWQB010000089.1, forward strand.
TTCAGGCTGGTCCGGCCGCGCACCATCGCGTATGCGGTCCTCATCATAGGCGTTGGCGCCGTCATGCTGTACGCGCTGCTGACGCGGACCTTTCTCGATGTCAGCGTGTTGCACGACCGCAATCCGGTTGCGGTCCGCTTGAGTGACGGTTCGGTCCGCAACGGCTACACGCTGCGGCTCCTCAACAAGCGCGCATTCGACCGGAACGTGGTCATCGCTATCGATGGCGTTTCAAATCCGAAAGTCCATGTCGTCGGAATCGACACCGGCACACAGGGCATGCCGACTGTCGTGCTGGGCCCGGATCAGACGATGGAATTGCGTGTGCTGGTGACGGCTGCTCCCGACGAGACACAGAAATCGGTTCCATTGACGTTTCGCGTGACAGATACCTCCCGCGGTGAGGCGACATCGGCGACCGACAATTTCGTGATGCCATGACGAGAGAAGGAAGAGGCGCATGAGCCGCTCGATCGCACCAAGGCCGATCACCGGACGTATGGTTCTTATCACCGTCGTTGCCTTCTTTGGCGTGGTGATCGGCGTGAACATGCTGATGATGAAATTCGCGATAGATACCTTGTCCGGAACGGAGGTGGACAGCGCCTATCGTGCGAGTCTCGCCTATGAATCCGAGATCAAGGCGGCGCACGACCAGAATCTTCGGGAGTGGCAAGTCGATGTTCATATCGAGCGGCAGGCCGATGGCCACGCGACAGTGAAAGTAGATGCGCGCGACAAAGGCGGCGCGCCGCTGACGGGGCTGGCGTTCTCAGGCCGGCTTGAGCGTCCGACCGACAAGCGGGCAGACAGGTCGATCGTTTTGGCGGAGGCCGGGAGCGGCATCTACCATGGAAGCATGTCCGGCCTATTGCCGGGACAATGGGATCTGGTTCTCGAAAGCGAGACGGCGGGGCAGCGGATGTTTCTGTCGAAGAACCGCCTCGTGCTGAACTGACAGGGTTATCGATATGCAAATGACGAGAGACTTCTCGCACTACGTGAAGGAAGCCGCGCCCGGTTTGGCGCATATCGATTTTGCCGTCGAGGGCGTCAATTGCGCCGGCTGCATGTCGAAGATCGAGAGAGGGCTCTCATTGATTCCGGACGTCACGCTTGCGCGGGTCAATCTGACGGACCGCCGGCTGGCGGTGGAATGGAATACGGGAACGCTCGATCCCGCGCAGTTCGTCGATCGTCTCGCGGAGCTGGGCTACAAGGCTTATCCGTTCGAGCCCGTGCGGGCTGAAATTGCGGAGGTCAATGAATCCCGCTTTCTGCTGCGTTGTCTTGGCGTCGCCGCCTTCGCCGCGATGAATGTCATGATGCTGTCGATACCGGTGTGGTCGGGAAATGTCAGCGACATGATCCCCGAGCAGCGCGACTTTTTTCACTGGCTTTCCGCGCTGGTGGTGCTGCCCGCCGCGGCCTATGCCGGCCAGCCGTTCTTTCGCTCGGCTTATCGGGCGCTCAGCGCGCGCAGCGTCAACATGGATGTTCCGATCAGTATCGGCGTCATCCTCGCGTTGAGTATGTCCGTCGTCGAAACTTTCCATCATGCGGAACATGCTTATTTCGACGCGGCGATCATGCTGCTGACCTTCCTGCTGATCGGCCGCTATCTTGATCAGAGCATGCGCCGGCGCACGCGCGCGGTGGCGGGAAATCTGGCCGCGCTCAAGTCGGAGATGGCGACGAAGTTCGTCGGGCCCGATGAAGTGCGCGAGATGCCGATTGCCGCGATCCGCGCGGGCGACATGGTGCTGTTGCGCCCCGGGGAGCGCTGCGCGGTGGACGGCATCGTCGTCGAGGGCCGCTCCGAGATCGACCAGAGCCTGATTACCGGCGAGACGCTTTATGCTCCGGCCGAGGAGGGCACATCTGTTTACGCAGGCACGCTCAATGTTTCCGGCGCGCTGCGTGTGCGGGTCGCGGCGACGGCCGAAGGCACGTTGCTGGCGGAAATCATGCGGCTGCTGGAGAACGCCGTGCAGGCGCGCTCGCGCTATGTGCGATTGGCGGAACGGGTTTCGCGGCTCTATGCGCCGGTGGTCCATGTGACGGCCCTCTTGACCGTATTGGGTTGGGTTGCGTTCGGCGCGACATGGCACGACGCCATCGTCACGGGAATTGCGGTTCTCATTATCACGTGTCCCTGCGCGCTGGGTCTTGCGATCCCCATGGTACAGACCGTCGCCGCAGGTGCTCTGTTTCGTGCCGGTGTGCTGCTCAATTCCGGAGATGCCATCGAACGTGCGGCAAGCGTCACCACCGTTGTCTTCGACAAGACGGGAACGCTGACCTTGCCCGAACTCGATGTCGTCAACAGCGCCAGCGTGCCTGAAGACATCTTCGCGCTGGCCGGGCGTCTCGCGCTCGCCAGTCATCATCCCGTCGCCGCTGCGGTCGCGCGCGCGTCGCAAGCCAAGTCGCCGTTGACGGGGGTGATGGAAGAACCCGGTCGCGGCGTGCGTTGTGTCATCGATGAGGTTGAGGTCAGGCTCGGCAGTCCGCAGTTTTGCGAGGCGGAGGGACAGGCGAATGAAATCCTGGCACAGGACCCGGAAGTGTCCGTCGTTGCCTTCAGCCGGGGAGCGGAACGTTATGTTTTCGCGGTCCGGCAGAAGCTGCGCCCGGATGCGGCGGCGGTCATCGCGGCGCTTCATCAGCGCGGCATCGCGACCGAGATATTGTCGGGAGACCGGGAATCCGCCGTGCGTCATGCGGCGGCGACGTTGGGCGTGACGAATTGGCGCGCGGGTGTCAGTCCGGCGGACAAGATCGCGCGGCTCGAGGAACTGAAGCGGCGAAACATCAAGGTCATGATGGTGGGGGACGGGCTGAACGACGCACCGGCTCTCGCGGCGGCGAGCGTATCGATGTCGCCCGTGAGCGCCGCGCATCTCAGCCAGGCGGCGTCCGATCTGGTGTTTCTCGGCAGCGAGCTTGCGCCCGTGACCGCGGCTCTCGATCTGTCCCGCAAGGCGCTGCACCTGATGCGGCAGAATCTGTTTCTGGCCGTCGGCTATAATTTTCTGGCCGTCCCGATTGCAATTCTGGGATTCGCCACGCCTCTCATCGCGGCTGCCGCGATGTCCGGATCTTCCGTGCTGGTGATGCTGAACGCGATGCGGGCGCGCCGCGCGACATGAGGGGATGCTAATGGAAGTTCTTATCTATCTCGTTCCCCTGGCGCTTGGCCTTGGCCTTGCGGGTCTTGTGGGATTTTTGTGGTCGCTCAAGAGCGGACAATACGACGATCTCGATGGCGCGGCCTGGCGGGCACTTTCCGACGATGAGCTGAAGTAGAACTTCAAGGCCCCTTGTTGCCTGGCGGTGAGGAGCGAGCGTGCGTTTGCGCGCCGTGTAAACGGTTCAGGACATCATGGTCCAAAGGCCATTGAAGAGAGTGCGATTCATCGAAGACAGCTCGCGGCTCTCGATGACGAGCGCGTAATTCTCCCGCTTCGATGAAACATAGAGCACTTTGTCGTCATAAATATATGTCGTCATGCCGAGATCCATATCAAACGGCGCGTATCGCAGTTCCCGATCTTCCTCGGCAGAGGAAGGCCAGATCGATTCGGTCTCGCGCGATCGCGAACGAATGACGTTCAGCTTGATGCCGCGCCGGATACGCTCCTTTATGTATTCGTTCATCCAGTCGGGACCGGGGACCTCGAGCAACTCGTTCATGGAGAGGATGCCGAGCAGGATCTTCGAATGGCATTCGAGTGTTTCCCAGAACGCCCGCCGTATGCCTTCAGCTCCCTCATAAAGGCGAATGCGCGGTTTGTCCTGATGTCCATTGAAAAGCGAGCGAAGTTCGGGGACGAGGTCATTCAGGGAATTGCGCGTGCGCTCCCATTCACGGATCAGCACGCTCGGGTCTTCGGCAACGACCTGGCGTACGCCGCCTTCGCCCTCAATCTGGCTGACCAGTCCGCGTTTTTGCAGCCGCTGGACAAGATCGTATCCATTGGTTCGCGAGACATCGGCGCGTGCGGCGATCGCCGTCACCGGCGCCGTTCCAAGTTCGAGTGCGGCGAGATAAAAGCGTTGCTCTTTCTCGTCGAGTCCGAGCGCCTGTAAACGAGCGTCCATCGCAAACCTGTTGTTTATTTTCGACACTGATCCTGTCGGCAGGAAAGTCCGCCCTCACGGACGGTGGTGAATTATCCGCGCGTGATGAG
>DASWQB010000090.1:0-1803 GCA_036398335.1 Afipia sp.
ATCTGAATGCGATCTGCGTTTTGTCCTTCAACAAAACCAACGAATGACACCGGGCCCTTGGTCTCGCGCATATATGGCCTTCCTCCGACGACGATACCTGTCGATTCGTGAATCACGGCGTCATGCTCAAGGTGGCAGACCCTCATACCAACGGAGAAGGCGGAAGGCAGAGCTGGCCTCGGAAATCTGCACAGCCCGATAGGTGGATTACCTGCTCACTGAGGCGATGATATCGCCAACCCAGGAGCAGATCATGACGCGACGTACCCGCCGGAACCACTCGCCGGCCTTCAAATCCAAAGTGGCCTTGGCCGCCATCAAGGGCGAGCACACGCTGGCCGAGCTGGCCAAGCGTTTCGACGTCCACCCGAATCAGATCGCCACGTGGAAGGAGCAGTTGCTCGCCGGCGCCGCGAATGTCTTCGGCCAGGAATCGCGCCCAGCCGAGCCCCCGATCGACGTCAAATCGCTTCATGCCAAGATCGGCGAGCTGACCCTGGAAAACGATTTTTTAGAAGACGCGCTCACCAAGGCGGGATTGCTGAGCGCAAAGCGATGATCGACCGTGGACACAAGCTGTCGTTGAGCAAGCAGGCCGCTGCCGTGGGCATCAGCCGCGGCAGCGTCTACTACCTGCCCAAGCCCGTCTCGGCGGTCGATCTGGCGCTGATGCGAGGCATCGATGAATTGCACCTGGAATTGCCGTTCGCCGGCAGCCGGATGCTGCGCGACCTGCTCAACGATCAAGGCATCGTTGTCGGCCGCAAGCACGTCGCCACGCTGATGCGGCGCATGGGCATCGAGGCACTGTACCGAAAGCCCAACACGAGCCGCCGGCACCCGAAGCACAAGATCTATCCCTACCTGCTGCGCAACCGCCAGATCACGGCGCTCAACCAGGTCTGGGCTATGGACATCACCTACATTCCGATGGCGCGCGGCTTCGTCTACCTGGCGGCCGTGATCGATTGGTATAGCCGCCGCGTGCTGGCTTGGCGCGTGTCGATCACGATGGAAGCCGCGTTCTGCATCGAGGCCGTCGAGGAAGCAATCGCCCGTCACGGCAAGCCGGAGATCTTCAACACCGACCAAGGCAGCCAGTTCACCAGCGCCGACTTCATCGGCCTGCTCAAGCACCACGAGATCGCCATCAGCATGGACGGCAAGGGCTGTTGGCGCGACAACGTCTTCATCGAGCGACTGTGGAAATCGGTGAAGTACGAAGAGGTTTACCTGCGCGCCTACGAGTCCGTCAGTCACGCCCGCGAATCGCTGGGCCGCTACTTCGCCTTCTACAACACGCGCCGCCCGCACAGCGCCCTTGATCGGCAGACACCGGACAAGGTCTACTTCCCACCGCTGCCTTTGCCCAAGGCCGCTTGACCCCCGCAGGCAATCCACTTATCGAAACAGGGTTAGCTGTTCAAACCACCGGGGCCAGCTCTTTTGACCATAAGATTTGCTGACGGTGCTGTCCTTAACGAAGAACAGATATACGAGATGGTTAAGCGTCCTACGGAAGGCAATGACTTTATCGATGGCTCGAACTCGGCCGATGTCATATTAGGACTTGGTGGGGATGACACCCTCAATGGCCTGGGAGGTGACGACCAGATAGAGGGAGGTGATGGAAACGACTATATCCACGCAGGAATTGGCAACGACATACTTTTTGGCGGTGCGGGTAACGACACTATCTATGGCAACGAATATGCCCTGGAGCCTGGTCCGAATGGCGACGAGGACGTCCTGGATGGTGGGACAGGTGACGATGATTTGCAGGGTGGAACTGGTGCGGACACC
>DASWQB010000091.1:0-2103 GCA_036398335.1 Afipia sp.
CCAAAACTCTGCGTTATGGTCGCGTCCAGATTCACCTTCTCCTAGCTGTAGGTTGCCCGATGGTCAAGCGTTCCGGTGTCGATGTCCTGGCTGCGGCTTCCCGCGGCCATTCATTGCCATCGCCCGGACTCAAGGAGGCGCCGGTGCTCGAACTCATGTGTTCGCACTTCGTGCTCACCCTGGCGGCCAAGCAGGGCCCGCGCTTCAACGTGCGCCGGGATCTCAATGGCCTGCTGTCGCTCACGGGGCGGCACCTGGTCTGGCCGCTGCCGGTGCTGCAGCGGCTGCGCGAGTTCCTGGGGCGGCGTTGCGCGGGCAATAGGCAGCCAATGGACGTTTTTGCCTTCTCGACCTTTGATTGTGTACGGCCACATTGGTGGGCCAATCAATGCATTGCCTGTTGTGGCTAGTGTGAAAAACGAGAGAGTAGAAATTGAACATTGTTACTTCGATAAGGATGACGCGTACTACCGCATCAGGCTTAAAAACGGTGGGTTTGGCTACAGCTTCGACCATGATCAGAAATATGATTGGGGATGGCATAGGCCAGCTACGTGGGAATTCTCCAAGGCCTACGATTGCTGGCGTCTTGTTAGCCAATTCGGCCGAAAGTAGGTGTCAAATACGTATGCCTATGTCGGGGGAAACCCAATCAGCCGCACCGATCCACTTGGATTAGCGTGCAATGGCTTAGGTTGTTGGAATACGCCGGCTGAGTTGGGATACGCGAACACGGGCAACTACGGCTTGTATTACCAAGCAGCATGCGCTGGTGGGGATTCGTATGCATGCGCCGCAAGGACTGTGTCGACCGGAGAAGCAAATAGTGTCTCGGGGCTGACAGGCGCCAGGTTCACCAATGGCAATTTGCGCACTGCACTGAGGCGCGGAGGAAGCGACTGTCCGAACCAAGACATGGAAAACATCAGAAAAGATCTGATGAATGCTCGTGTGGCCCAACTCTCCAACGCAACGCCGGGCAGGCCGTATGTAGCAACGGGACAGAGCATCGCGGATTTTCACAACACCGTTTTCAGTAGATATGGTGCCACCGACGGATGGGGGCCATTTCCGGTCTTCGGCGGTGATATTCACTTTATGAATCTCGGAAATACCGGTGCTTGGACGTGGTGCAGTTTACCAGCGTGCCAGCCATGAGAAACTTAATCGTATCCATCGGCTTCTTCTTCTTCATTGGCTGCTCGAACGCGCAGACTACTGTTGAGCTGGTGGGGCAACGATTTTGTATTCCGAAAAAACACGTAGTTCCGGATGTTCCTTGGGTTAAGCCGGATGGAAAGTCTGTGCGTGAAAGCAAGGGAGCTGCGATTAGAAATTGCTTGCCAGAGAGAACGGCTGATAACGCGTTAAATAAGTCCAAGTGCTTATTTTCATCAGAGATCGGCGGGCTTGTTATCGACGAAGATGATGGTTACAGAGGCACCCAGCCTGGCGACACAGATTTTGGGGAATCTGTCGTAGGCCGTGTGGTGATGGCAAGCGACACGACGCGCACAATTGCTGATGATCGCCGTCTTCTGGTAACGGAAAATCCCAAAATATGGCGTAGTCGGTATGTTTGGTACCGCAAAGGCGGACTGTTTTCACCCGATGATCTGCCAAGGGCAAAGACAGATGAACTACTCGTATCGTGCAATAAATCCCGCACGAAAGTAGGTGCTCCTGCCGGCGAGATGCGTCCGATCGTTGAGTGTGATCGGAAATTCGTTTCAAACGGTCTTGCTATTTCCTACTCGTTTGAATCTGCAAGCAAGGTGCCTTCGTTTGACGTCGTCTCTCGACTCGATGCGGAAGTAGTCAGTGGGCTAAGCAAGCTCAGATGCGATTGACATGCTGAGTCGAACTGGAATGAAGAGAGCCCCGCCAAGTGCGGGGCTTCTTCTTTAGCCGCTGCTGTTGTCGTCAGCTACGCAGTTCGCCGACGAGCTGCTTGGTGCGGTGCTTGACGATCATGCCGTCGAGCATGGCCTTGATGGCTTGGCGGTCTTCGGGCGGCAACTGCCGCACCGCCTCGAACTGCAACTTGAGGTCATCGTCCGGCTCGCGCTCGTCGGGGTCGAAGATCAGCACGTCGGCCGAGAC
>DASWQB010000092.1:0-2749 GCA_036398335.1 Afipia sp.
CTATTTCCGCATGTACAAAAAGCTCGCCGGCATGACCGGCACCGCCGCGACCGAAGCGGACGAGCTGTTCGACATTTACAAGCTGGAAGTCATCGAGGTGCCGACCAACGTGCCGGTCGCGCGCCTCGACGAGGATGACGAAGTCTATCGCACCGCGCGCGAGAAATACGTCGCGATCCTCGCCGAGATCGAACGTGCCAATGCACGCATGCAGCCGGTGCTGGTCGGCACCGCCTCGATCGAGAAGTCCGAGACGCTGGCCGAATTCTTGAAAGAACACGGCTACAAGCAGATCGACTTCGCCAATCCGAAATCGATGGAAAAGCTTTACGACGCGGCGCGCTCCGGCAAGCCCTCGAAGCTGTTCGCCGTGCTGAACGCGCGCTTCCACGAGCAGGAAGCCTATATCGTCGCCGAAGCCGGCGTTCCGGGCGCGATCACGATCGCGACCAACATGGCGGGCCGCGGCACCGACATCAAACTCGGCGGCTCGCTGGAAATGCGCGCCGCCGCCGCGACCGCCGGCATCGAGGATGAGGCGCAGAAGCAGAAGATCATCGACGGCATCAAGGCCGACATCGAAACCTTCCGGACCCGCGTTCTGGGCGCCGAGGAAACCGTCGAAATCGAGCCTGCCAAGGGCGAGCGTCCGGCGAAGACGATCCAGAAGCCGGGCGGCCTTTATATCATGGGCTCGGAGCGTCATGAATCGCGGCGCATCGACAATCAGTTGCGCGGCCGCGCCGGCCGTCAGGGCGACCCCGGCCGCACCAAATTCTTCCTGTCGCTGGAAGACGATCTGATGCGGATTTTCGGTTCGGACCGTCTCGACGCCATGCTGACCCGCCTTGGCCTGCAGGAAGGCGAGGCGATCATCCATCCGTGGATCAACAAGGCGCTGGAAAAGGCGCAGCAGAAGGTTGAGGCGCGTAACTTCGATATGCGCAAGAACCTGCTCAAGTTCGATGACGTGCAGAACGACCAGCGCAAGGTGATCTTCGAGCAGCGCATCGACCTGATGCGCGACCAGAACGTCGCCGAGACGGTGGCCGACATGCGTCACGTGCTGGTCGAGGATCTCGTCGCCAAGCACATTCCCGAGCATGCCTATGCCGAGCAGTGGGATGTCGAGGGCCTCAAGGAGGAACTCAAGCGCGTGCTTGATCTCGATCTGCCGATCGAGGCTTGGGCCAAGGAAGAAGGCATCGCCAACGAGGAATTGCTGTCGCGCATCGAGCAGCGCGTGGATGAAATCATGGCGGCGAAGTCGGCGCAGTGGGGCCCCGACATCATGCGCTATGTCGAGAAGTCCATCCTGATCCAGACGCTGGATCATCTGTGGCGCGAGCATCTCGTCATGCTCGATCATCTGCGGCAGGTGATCGGCCTGCGCGGCTACGGCCAGCGTGATCCGTTGCAGGAGTACAAATCGGAAGCCTTTGCGCTGTTCGAAGGATTGATTTCGCATCTGCGCGAGGCCGTGACCGCGCAATTGATGCGTGCTGAAGTCGTGCCGCCCGAGCAGCAGCCGGAGTTGCCGCAGATGGAAGGGCATAAGCTCGATCCGAATACCGGCGAGGATGAGTTCCAGCGCGCCAGCGCGGCGGCGCTCGCTCCGGTCCCGGCCGCCCAGCGCGATCCGAATAATCCGGCGACATGGGGCAAGGTCGGCCGCAACGAGGATTGTCCTTGTGGCTCAGGCAAGAAATACAAGCACTGCCACGGCAGATACGCTTAAAGCGGCATAATAAGGAAACTGTCCGTTCCTCTGCGTCATGCCGGCTTCATGCCGGGCATCCACGTCTTGCGGGTCTTCCAGGCATCCAAGTCTTCCAGGCGTCCAAGTCTTCGCCGTGTCTCCGCAAAGAAAAAACGTGAAAGACTCGGATGGCCGGGACAAGCCCGGCCATGGCGAAAAAATAGCATCTCAAGCGATAGCGTTTTCAAGCGAAGTATGCCCTCGGGCTTGACCCGAGGGTGGATACCGGTTCGCGTGAGGAAAACCCGTCAATTCAAAAAATTAGAGCCTCGCTTTTGATTCCATCAAAAGCGAAAAAGCTCCAGGGGCCCGGGACAGGTGTTACCGGAACGACGACCAGCGGCTGTCGAAGTTGTTCGCGGGGACGGTTGGCTGTGCGCCGGCCATCGATTGCGCGGGCGCTGGCTGCGCCGCAGGCGCATCCGGGAATGGGGGTTTCGCCTGAGCGGTTGCGACAGCGGGCTTGGGCTTGTCGAGGGAAATGACGCGTGCCGCGGAGTTGCCCGCTGGTTCAGTGGCTTTCGCGACGTCCGAGGTTTTCGGGATCGGCTTGGATTTCGGTGCGTTGGATGGCAGCGCCGGCTTGGCGGCCTGCGCCGAGGTCGTGGTTGACGCGGCATCCTGCTTCTCGTTGCCGCGCAGGCCGACCTTGGCCGCGAGGCTGCTGAAGAAGCCACCACGCACGGCGCCGACATTGCCATTCGCGGTCATATTGTTCGGATTCGATTCCTGCGTCACCGGAGAGGTATCGGCCACCTGAGACCCTTCTGGGCGCGTTGGCGGATTGACATGCGCCGGAATCGTTCCCGGCGCGGGGCCATAGGCCGAAACGGCGAAATCGGTGGCGTCGGTCATTGCGACCGTTTGCGGATCCGGCAGCTTGTTGACGAACACCGGATGCATGCCGCCATCGACGCCCGTTCGCGGCTGCGACACGGGCGTGCCGCGCGAGATCAGTTCGGCAAGCTTGCTCTGGTCGGCGCGCTCTTT
>DASWQB010000093.1:0-15811 GCA_036398335.1 Afipia sp.
TGTTCGCGATCCGCGAAGGCAAAAACCGCGAAGTGCGTAACGTCATGGCCCATCTCGGCCTCGAGGTGAATCGCCTGATCCGCGTGTCCTATGGTCCGTTCCAGCTTGGTGAGATCGAGGAAGGTCAAGTCGAGGAAATCAAGTCGCGTGTGCTGCGCGAACAGCTCGGTGAAAAAATTGCCACGATGTCCGGTGCGCAATTCGACAAGCCGGTTCGTGAGATTGCGGAATCCGAAGATGCAGTAACTGCCAAAACCAAGAAGCGTCCCAAGGCTCTTGGCAAGAACGCGCTGATCGCCGACAGCAAGGGCAGGCGTGTCTTGGTCACGCGCACCGGCGGCGGCGAGAAGCGAGCGGAGAACGAGAGTGAGACGAATGGTTCCGGCCCGCCGCGCCGTCCGCAGCGCGGCTACAAGGGCAAGCGCGATTTGAAGCCAAAGGATTGAGATGAGTGAGGTTGAGTGGTCAGTAAAGGTGTCATGGCCGGGCTTGTCCCGGCCATCTACGTCTTGCTACCTGGGTTCGTTTGAAGACGTGGGTGCCCGGCATAAAGCCGGGCATGACGAGGGTTAACGATGCGCGTTGTTGGCGGGCGATTGAGAGGCCGCAATATTGCGTCGCCGTCATCGAACGAGATCAGGCCGACGCGGGACCGGCTGCGCGAGTCACTGTTCAACATTCTGATGCATGCCTATGAGAATCCCGTGCTCGATGCGCGGGTGCTCGATCTGTTCGCCGGCACAGGCGCGCTCGGCATCGAGGCGGTCTCGCGCGGCGCGGCGTTCACGCTGTTCGTGGATAACGGCGCGGAGGCGCGGGCGTTGCTCCGTAATAACGTGGAGGCGCTGGGGCTCGGTGGCGTGACAAAAGTCTATCGCCGCGACGCCACCAATCTCGGCCCGGCCTATCCGATGGAGCCGTTCTCGCTGGTGTTTCTCGACCCGCCCTATGGCAAGGGATTTGCCGCTAAGGCGCTGGTGTCACTGCGCGAGGGCAAGTGGCTGGCGGCGGATGCGTTGGTCGTGGTCGAGGAAGCGACGTCGGCGGCTTTTGCTACGCCGGAAGGTTACGAGGAGCTTGAGCGGCGCGGGTATGATGAGACTGAGTTCGTGCTTCTGCGGGCCGTCACAACTTATGAGCGTCATGCGCGGGCTTGAACCGCGCATCTATCAAAGAAAAATTCTTTAAAGGATGGATTGCCGGCTCAAGCCCGGCAATGACTATCTGAGAACGGTTGAAGCGAGCGGGACTATCTCACCGTCTTCCGAACAGCTTCTCGATATCGGCGAGTTTCAGCTCAACATAGGTCGGGCGGCCATGATTGCACTGGCCGGAGTTTGGAGTCGATTCCATCTCGCGCAGCAGCGCGTTCATTTCCTCGGGCTTGAGGATGCGTCCCGCGCGGACTGAACCGTGACACGCCATGGTCGCGGCGACATGCATAAGCCGCCGTTCGAGAGGAAGCGCCTCGTCCCATTCCGCCATGTGGTCGGCGAGATCGCGCAGCAATGCCGCAGCATCGGTCTTGCCGAGCAGCGATGGCGTCTCACGCACCGCGACCGCGCCGGGGCCGAAGGATTCGATGGCGAGTCCGAATTTTTCAAGTTCGCCCGCGCGGGCGAGAAGGTTTTCGACCGTCGCCTCGTCCATCTCGACGATGTCCGGGATCAGCAAAATCTGCCGCTGCACGCCATTCTTTTCCAGCGATGCTTTCAGCCGTTCATAGACGATGCGTTCATGGGCGGCATGTTGATCTACCACGATCAGCCCGTCACGCGTTTGCGTGACGATATAGGTCTCATGAATTTGCGTACGGGCTGCACCGAGCGGACGATCCAAAAGATCGGACGCGGGCGGCTGCTCATAACGCACGTCCGCCCTCGGCGTGCCGGTGTCGAAAGCGGCTTGTGCGGCTTCGTTAAATGCGTGCGGATATACCGGTGCGGCGGCGCTGTCGAAAGACGCCGGATAATTCGGCGAGCGACGCCAGTCCCAGCCGCTGCTGCGCGGAATGCTCCCCGGACGAAAAGCCATGATCGCCGCGCCGTCGGAATTGGCGGCCGTGCGTTTGCCTTCCCGTGCGAGACCGTCTTTCAGCGCATGCACGATCAGCGCGCGCACGAGACCCGCATTGCGGAAACGCACCTCGGTTTTCGCCGGATGCACATTGGCATCGACTTCCTGCGTATCCAGAGTGACGAACAGCGCCACCACCGGATGCCGGTCGCGCGGCAGATAGTCCGCATAGGCCGCGCGCACCGCGCCCAGGATCAGCTTGTCGCGCACCGGACGCCCGTTGACGAACAGATACTGGCCGAGCGCGTTGGCCCGCGTCAGGGAGGGCGCAGCGGCGAAGCCTTCGATGCTCACGCCTTCGCGCTCGGCTTGCACCTCGATGGCGCTGGCGCGAAAATCCGCGCCGAGAATATCGCCGAGGCGTGACAGGCGTCCCGGTGCACCGGGCAGCGCCGCCGCCCATGTCACCGGCGCGCGTTCTTCGCCCGCCAGGGAAAACGCGATATCCGGCCGGGCCATCGCCAGACGCCGTACCACTTCACGGACCGCTTCGGCTTCGGTGCGGTCGGTCTTGAGGAATTTCAGCCGGGCCGGTGTGGCGTAAAACAGATCGCTGACCTCGACGCGCGTGCCGCCGGCAAGCGCTGCCGGCGCGATCTCGGATTTTGCCCCGGCATCGACATTCAGTGCCCATGCGTGCGGTTCGCTGGCATGGCGGGTGGTGATGGCGAGTTTAGCGACTGCGCCAATCGAGGGGAGTGCCTCACCGCGAAATCCCAGCGTGCGAATCCGCAGCAAATCCTCGTCATCGAGCTTCGATGTGGCATGGCGATCCACCGAAAGCGCCAGATCGGCACGGGGCATGCCCGTGCCATCGTCGGTGATGGCGATGCGCCGCCGCCCGCCGCCCTCGGTGAAAATGTCGATGCGGCTCGCGCCCGCGTCGATTGCGTTCTCCACCAGCTCTTTCACGGCGCTGGCGGGACGTTCCACCACCTCGCCGGCGGCGATGCGGTTGACAATCTGCTCGGGCAATTGGCGAACGGGCATGGGAGTCCAGGCGATTCGAAGGCTGAAATATCTTATGCCGGGTTCGAACCGGATATTGGGCCCCTACGACGAAAAATAGGGACTTTCCCTGGATGATTTCCTCGATTTCCACGGAGTATTCGATGTTGAACCCTTCGATCGTGTTCTGGACCCGCCTTTTCGCTGAAATCTGCATCCTGATGCTGATGAGCCAGTTTTATGCGATCCAGCAGGCTCGTTTGCAGACCGCAGCTTAATCGTCGTATCGCGCTGAACCCCGCTTTGCCTTGACGTCGCTGCGGCGTTTCTTGCCCTCCAGACGCCGGGTCTTCGATCCCAGAGTGGGCCTTGTCGCGCGGCGGGGTTTTGGCCGGATGGCGGCCTCGCGCAGCAATTCCAGCAGGCGGTCGATGGCATCGGCGCGGTTGCGCTCCTGGGTGCGAAAGCGCTGGGCGTGGATGACGATCACGCCGTCCTTGGTCAGACGCTGGCCGGCCAGCGCGATCAGCCGCTCGGAGACATCCGGCGCAAGTGCGACGTGGCGCAGATCGAAGCGCAGTTGCGCGGCGGTCGAGAGCTTGTTGACATTCTGCCCGCCCGGCCCCGAGGCACGGACGAAGCTGATGTTGATGTCATTCTCGTCAATGACGATATCGCGGGCGACCCGGAGCATGCTTCAGGAAATAGCATGAACCGGGAGCCGGTCGCTTAGTTTTTCGAGGGCGGCGTTGCGGCCGACGGAGCGGCGGAGGCGTCCGCCAACGGCGCCCGGCCGACGCTCACGGACAGAACGCCGTTGCCCCAGATGCGCTTGGCAATCCGCTTCGCGTCCTCGAGCGTCACGGCATCGATAATGGCGCTGCGCCGCTCGATATAATCGATGCCGAGGTTGTCGAGTTGATACTGCACGAGCGCGCCCGCGAATTTGGCGGAGGAGTCCAGCGCCAGCATCTGCGAGCCCTTCAGATACGATTTGGCTTCATCCAGTTCGGTCTGGGTCGGGCCTTGATCCGCCATCCGTTTCAATTCGGCGTTGATCGTGTCGATGGTCTCGGTGGCTTTGTCTGTGCGCGTGGCGGTGCTGCCGAAAAACAGCGATGAATAATTCATCCACACCAGCGATGCGGACACTGAGTACGCCAATCCCCGCTTCTCGCGGACCTCGTGATAGAGGCGCGAAGACAACGATCCGCCGCCGAGGATATGAGTGACGATATAGGCCGCCATGAAGTCCGGATCATTGCGGGCGATGCCGGCTCCGCCGAACAGAATGCTGGTTTGAGGTACGTCGAGCGGGATGAAGAATTTTTGCGGAGTCTTGGCGAAATCGACCTTTGCAACCGGCGTCAGTTCGCTTTTGGCGGACAGTGCGCCAAAGGTCTGGTCGAGCAGCTTGCCGACGGTCGCGGCATCGACGTCGCCGACCACGGCGATTTTCAAATTGTCCTTCGCCAGCACCCGCCGGACGTAATCCTTCAGGTCGGCAGCCTCGATCTTGGGAACGCTCTCCAGCGTGCCGTTGGGTGAGCGTGCATAAGGATGGCCTTCATAAGCGATGGACCAGAAGCGGTCGTTTGCGATCGAACCGGGCGCGGTGGATTCACGGCGCAGGCCGGAAAGCGTCTGCGCGCGCACACGTTCCAGCGGTTCGGCGTCGAAACGCGGGGATGTCAAAGCGAGACGCAGCAGGTCGAATGCCTCGTCGCGGTTTTCCTTGAGCATGCGGAGCGAGCCGCGAAAATAGTCACGGCCGACGGAGAAGTTCATCTGGATGGCCCGGCGCTCGAGCCGCTCGTGATAAGTCTTCGAGTCGAGATCGCCCGCACCTTCGTCCAGCGTGTCCGAGACCAGATTGGCGGTGCCGGACTTGCCGTCGGGGTCCTGTGAACTGCCGCCGGTGAAGGCGAACTGCATCGCGATCAGCGGCACGGTCGCGTCCTGCACGAACCAAGCCTCGATGCCGCCGGGCGAAACCACGCGCTGGATTTTTGCTGCGGCGGAGGCGGGCGCTGTCTGCACGCAGGCAATCGCGGCCAATGCGAGCGCGATACGCGGAACAATCTTCATGACTTTCACGACCGCTTCTCCTCGCGCTTCGGCGCTTCCTTGACGAGATAGCCGGTCACAGATCGCTTGTTATCCAGCCATTTCTGCGCGGCCTCGCTGACCTGCGCGGCCGTGACGGCGCGAATGCGGTCCGGCCAGCTGTTGATATCATTAGCATTCATGCCGACGGTGATGGCGGCGCCGTACCAGCGCGCCAGCGTGCTCTGGCTGTCTTGTGCATAAACCGACTCGGCAATCAGTTGCGTCTTGGCGCGCTCCAGATCGGAGGCCGGGACGGGATTGCGCGCGATGTCGGCGATCACACTTTCGGCGGCCTGCTCGACCTGAGAGAAGCTCACACCGGATTTTGGCGTGACGGAGATCGCGAATTGCGAAGGGTCGATCGCCGTTCCCTGATACCAGGCGCCGGTGCTGATCGCGAGCGGCTTCTCCACCACGAGGGCTTGATAGAGATAAGAATTGCTGCCGCTACCCATGAGCTGCGCGAGAACTTCGAGCGCCTCGCTTTCACCGGAGGCGGCAGTGAGCGCCGAGGGAACCAGATAATATCGCCGCATGGTCGGTTGCTCGACGCGCGGATCGGCCAGCGTGACCGTGCGTGGTCCGGCTGGCGGCGGCTCCTGCGGGCGAATACGCTTGGCAGCGATATCCGGCTGCGGCGCGACCTTGCCGAATGTCGCTTCGATCTTTGGCCGGATGTCATCAGCGGTCACGTCGCCGGCGATGACCAGCGTGGCGTTATTCGGCGCATAAAAGCGCTTGTAGAAAGCCAGCGCGTCCTCGCGGTTCAGCTTCTCGATTTCCGAGCGCCAGCCGATCACGGGGCGGCCATATGGATTGTTGAGATACAACGCCGCCATGATCTGCTCGGTCAGCCGCGCATCGGGATTGTTGGCGATCCGCATGTTGTATTCTTCGAGAACCACATCGCGTTCGGGCAACACGTTCTCGTCCTTGAGCACGAGGCCGGTCATGCGATCGGCTTCGAATTCCATCATGGAGTCGAGCTTGTCGCGTGGCACACTCTGGTAATAGGCCGTGTAGTCGGTCGAGGTGAACGCGTTCTCGTTGCCGCCGACCCGCACCACGGTCTGCGAGAATTCTCCGACGGGATGCTTTGCCGTGCCTTTGAACATCAGATGTTCGAGAAAATGCGCGAGGCCGGATTTGCCGGGCGTCTCATCCGCCGATCCGACTTTGTACCAGGTCATCTGCGTCACCGTCGGCGTGCGATGATCCGGGATGACCACGACCTGCAATCCATTTGCCAGCGTGAAGGTTGATACCTTTTCGGGCGGCGGCGTTTGTGCGTGAGCCGACGCTGTTGCAACGATGACGGTGAGGACCACAGCGCCAAGCTTTGCGCTCAACGGCGCGGAACGAATCTTGAAAGAAATTATCATGATATCCTATCGGTCCCGAAGACCGTTTCAGGCGGCTGTCTCGCAACGCATGGATTTCTCTCGTGCAACGAAAGATGCAGGGCGCTTAAGTCCAAGGCGATACGATGGACTTACCGCTGGAGCGTTCCCTTGTCCGTCACGGGATTATAGTAGTCTTGGGTTTTTGCATTCGACTGGCCCGTGCCGTAGTTGTAATTCGGAGACGGCGTCTGATAGCCAGCTGGCGGCTGCGTAAGCGCTTCGCGTTTCGGCTCTTGCTTGAAGGTCGTCTTTTCTTCCTTCTTGCCAAACATTCCGGACATTATGCCGCCGTTATATCCGAGTTGAGACGGGCTAAGAATAAAGTTCTCGTATGGTGCCGCCGCCTCCACCTTCTCGCCAGTGGCCTTGCTGGACCCTTTTGGTTTTCGCATAGCGTATTCACTGGGCATCAGCACGCGGCCCGCCGTCAGCGGATCTGCCGGCCCTTCCTTACTCGCGGCAATAGCCTCGCGGCGCGCCTGCTCGTCCGGGTCTTTCGGCCAGTTTCCGCCCATTTGTGTTTTCTTGGGGGCCGGCGGCGGAAGGCTGAGTTTCGGAGGCACCACGAGCGGAGAGCGTTCGCGATATTCGATGCTCGAACCATCCATGCCATCGCCGCTAAGGCCCTTCATGAGATTTTGCATGAAGCCTTGCTCGAAAGTTGTTTCGGGCTGCTCGTCATCGTCGTCGCCTGCGTGGGCGGCGCCCGACAGAATCAAAGTGGCACCAAGCGCGGCCACAGCGAGCCTGAGCGCGTGAAGCGTCGCATTCCGGGCTGGCATATTCCCAACAGGCATTTGCCAAGGGGCTTGAAAACCAGCTTTTGCGGTCTCACCCATCATGTCCATCCCGATCAGTTGAGCCTGAAACAAACCAAATGTGGCCTGAAAATCCAAATGAAATTCTGGCAATCCGGGCTGATCCACCTGCGGATAATGGCGATTATCAGGGCCTTTTTACGGCGGGAGCGCCCAGGAGGGAGTCATACAGCAGGGCCGCGACCCCGGCAACGATGGCCACGTCGGCAAGGTTAAAGACGTACCAGTTATAGGTTTTGCCGCCGATCTGCGTGTGCAGCAGGGCGAAATCGACGACTGCGCCATAGGCAAGGCGGTCGATGGCGTTGCCGATGGCCCCTCCGATAATCAGGCCAAGGCCGATGACCGCGACACGGGTTTGTGAGCGGGCCATCCAGATCGCCAGCAGCACGACCGCCACAACTTTAACGGCCAACAGAATCGTCTGTCCGGTCGGACCCTGATTCTGGAACCAGCCGTAGCTGATGCCGGTGTTCCAGGCGAGCACGAGATCGAAGAACGGCGTGATCGCAACCGTGCCGCGCTGGCCGAGATTGAAGACGAAAAGCAGCCAGAGCTTGGAGGCCTGATCGAGGAGCAGGACGATAAGGGCTGTCGTCACCCCCATTCGCAAAAGCGGACTCACGCGAGCGCTTTCAATTCACGCAGTGCCTGCGCGTCGCGCGGCGAGACATCGGGATAGTCGGGATCGTCGCCGACCGTGGGCAGGATTTTCCACGAGCGGGCGCACTTTCTCCCGACTGCTTTCTCCACCACCACGGCGACACCGGGCACGTCGCTCAGCCTGAATGCGTTGGCCGGAGCATCTTCGTTGGTCACCATCGCATTGGATGTGATGCATACTTCCGCAAGGTCGATGTCGGCGAGAATGGCGAGCAATTCCATATCGGACACATAGATCAGCGGCGAAGCCTCCAGCGAGGAGCCGATACGCTTTGCGGCGCGTTCGACTTCCAATGCACCCGTGACGGCGCGGCGCACGTCGCGGATCGCTTCCCATTTCCCGGCTAGTTCATCGTCCTGCCAGGCGGACAGCACGCTCTGGAAAGGCTGAAGATGCACGGATGATTCCTTGTCGCAGTAACGCGACAGCCAGGCTTCCTCAGCAGTAAAGCTGAGAATCGGCGCGAGCCAAGCCACGATGGTGCGGAACAGATAATCGATCACCGTGAGCGACGCCTTGCGTGCGAGCGATGACGGCGCATCGCAGTACAGCGTGTCTTTCCGGATATCGAAATAGAACGCCGACAGTTCGGTGTTCATGAAGTTCGCCAGTGTCGCGATGACAGTTTTGTAGTCAAAATTCGCATAGGCCGAGCGCACAGCGGCGTCGATCTCCACGAGTCGGTGAAGCATCAGGCGTTCAAGCTCAGGCATGTCGTCGGGTTTGACGCGATCGGCGTCGTTGAAGTGAGCAAGGCTCCCGAGCATCCAGCGGATGGTGTTCCTGAGCTTGCGATACGTCTCGATGGTGTTTTTCAGAATTTCCGGGCCGATGCGCAGATCGTCGGAGTAATCCGACTGCGCCACCCACAGGCGCAGGATGTCCGCGCCGGATTGCTTGATGACATCCTGCGGTGCGGTGGTATTGCCGAGCGATTTCGACATCTTGCGGCCGTGCTCGTCGAGCGTGAAACCATGTGTCAGGACGACGTCGTAAGGCGCGCGGCCGCGTGTGCCGCAGCTTTCCAGCAGCGAGGAATGAAACCAGCCGCGGTGCTGGTCGCTGCCTTCCAGATACATCACGGTGTCCTGGCCGCCGTCGATCTTGCGCTTGATCCCGGCAAGCCCGGGGAAATGCACCGGGTCTTCCAGCACGAATGCGTGCGTCGAGCCTGAATCGAACCAGACGTCGCAGACGTCGTCGACCTTCTGCCATTTCTCGTTGCTATGCTGTCCTAGGAAACGCTCGCGCGCGCCTTCGGCGTACCATGCGTCCGCGCCTTCTTTTTCAAATGCATCGGCGATACGCGCGTTAACGGCGTCATCGTGCAAAATCTCGGCGGAGCCGTCGCCGGCTTCGCGCACAAAGACCGTGATGGGGACACCCCACGCGCGCTGGCGTGAGATCACCCAGTCAGGCCGGCCTGCGATCATGCCGGTGATGCGGTTCTGGCCCTGCGCCGGCACCCAGCGCGTCACCTCGATAGCTTGCAGCGCGCGATGACGCAGCGTGTCGCCTTGTTTCGCGCTGCCGCCATCGCGAATGTCCTTATCCATCGCGATGAACCATTGCGGGGTGTTGCGGAAGATCACCGGCTTCTTTGATCGCCACGAATGCGGGTATTGATGCTTCAGCCGTCCGCGCGCGAGCAGCATGCCCCGCTCGGACAGGGCCTTAATGACGGCATCGTTGGCGTCACCCTTCTCGCCCTTGTCGGTCAGCACGCGCTTGCCGGTGAAGCCCGGCGCCTGCGTCGTCAGCGCGCCGTCCGCATCGACCGTGTAGGGAATCGCGGAACTGATGCCGCGTGCTTCAAGCGCGCGGCCGTTGGTTGTCCAGATTTCAAAGTCCTCGCGGCCATGACCCGGCGCGGTGTGAACGAAACCCGTGCCGGTGTCGTCGGTGACGTGATCGCCGTCGAGCAACGGCACGCGGAATTCATAGCCGCCGTCGAGACCGGCCAGAGGATGCGCGCATTCCATCGTCGCCAGAACGCTTGGTGGAATGTCGCCGATCCGCTCGAAGCTTGTCACACGCGCCTGCTTGAACATGTCGGCGGCGAGCTTGTCGGCAAGGATCAACACGTCACCGGTTTTGGCCCAATTGTCGGCCGGGGCATCCGTAACCGTGTAGAGACCGTAGGAAATTTTGGAGGAGTAGCTGATGGCGCGGTTGCCCGGCAGCGTCCATGGCGTGGTGGTCCAGATCACGACCGAGGCGTCGCTGACCGCCTCGACGATGGCGGTTGAGACATCCTTGCCGGAGGGCAACTCCACCTGCGCGATGGGGAACTTCACCCAAACCGTGTCCGAGGTGTGGTCCTCATACTCGACTTCGGCCTCCGCCAGTGCGGTTTTCTCGACCACGCTCCACATCACCGGCTTGGAGCCGCGATACAGCGTGCCGTTGGCGGCGAATTTCATCAGCTCGCGCGCGATCTGCGCCTCGGCCGGAAAGCTCATCGTGGTGTAGGGATGCGCCCAGTCGCCGATGACTCCCAATCGCTTGAATTCCTCGCGCTGCACGTCGACCCAGTGCTCGGCGTAGGCTCGGCATTCGCGGCGGAAGCCGAGCATCGCGGCGGAGTTTTTCAGGTCCGGCTTCTTCTTGCCCTTGGAGCGGTAATTCTCTTCCTCGATCTTCCATTCGATCGGCAAGCCATGGCAGTCCCAGCCCGGCACGTAGTTTGAATCGAAGCCGAGCATCTGCTGACTTTTGGTCACCAGGTCCTTCAGGATTTTGTTGAGTGCGTGCCCGATATGGATGTTGCCGTTGGCGTAAGGCGGGCCGTCATGCAGTACGAATTTTGTGCGGCCTTTTCCGCTCTCGCGCAGTTTGCCGTAGAGATCGATCTCGTTCCATCGCGCGAGAATTTCCGGCTCGCGCTGCGGCAGGCCGGCGCGCATCGGAAATTCCGTCTGCGGCAGATAGAGGGTCTTGGAATAATCTGTCCCGTCTGTTTTCGGGGCGTCGGCTTTGAGCTTATCGGTCATGGCGTGGTGAATAGCACTTTCTGACGGCGTAGGAACCTTTCGGGCGTGAAAATATCCCGGTCAGGTGCCCACTTCGCCAAGCTTGGGAAACGCGCCATGCGAGGCGGCGAGCAGGGATCTGGCTTTAGCGCTGTCCCCGTCCATCTGCTTTATCAGGGCGTCGATGCTCTCAAATTTCAACTCCTCGCGGATGAAGCCGATGAAGGCGACATCGAGTTGCTGGCCGTAAAGATCGCCTTTGAAATCGAACAGGAAGACTTCCAGCAACGGCGCGCCATTGTCGAAGGTCGGGCGGCGGCCGAAGCTCGCCACGCCATCATGCCGTCGCGCATCGCTACCCCCGCCCAATCCGACGCGGACGGCATAGATGCCATGTTTGAGAAAATTATTCGGGTCGAGACGAATATTGGCTGTGGGATAGCCGAGATCGCGTCCGCGCTTGTCGCCGTGAATCACGTCGCCTGAGACGAACCATGGGCCGCCCAGCATGTCTGTGACATCCCCGATCCGGCCTTCCGAGAGGGCGGTACGGATCGCGCTCGATGAAATCGGCCGGCCCAGAAGATCGATGTGGCTCTGGATACGGACTTCAATTCCGAGCTTCGGCGCTTCTGAGGCGAGCAGAGCGGGCGAGCCGCCGCGCCCTTTTCCGAAATGGAAGTCGTCTCCGACGGAAATCCCCGTGACGCCGAGCCGTCCCATCAATTCCTGGTTAATGAAATCTTGAGCGCTGGTGCCGGCGCGCGCGGCATCGAAATTCAGGACCACTGCACCGTCAAGCCCCGTACCGGCCAGAAGGCGCAGCTTTGCTGCCTCATCGGTCAGGCGGAAGTGCGGGGCGGTGGGACTGAAAAAACTTCGCGGATGCGGTTCGAACGTCACGGCCAAAGCGGGCCGGCTGTTTTTCCGCGCCATTTCAATGGCCGAGGCGATGACGGCGCGGTGGCCGAGATGCACGCCGTCGAAATTACCGAGCGCGACCACCGCCCCCTTGGGGATCGCGTTGGCTGGCGTCGTGTCGCGAATGATTGGAAAGCGTGTTGTCATGGTGAGCGGTAAAGCGGCCTGGAAAATGTGCAGGGACCGTGATGTGGAGCGCGCCAGGAAGTCAAGATATCAGGCAGGTTTCGTTGTGAGATGCGGCAACCGATTAACGGGCTGTTTAAGCAGGACTGCTAGTGATGCCAAATGATCGACATGCGATCAGCGGGAATGACGCGTTGAAAGTGTAGCGAATTTGAAGAGGCGCGTGCGTTTTTTTGACGCCTGAAGGAACGAGCGATGGCAATGGACCTTTCGATGCCGGTGCTGGTCGTGGACGATTACAGCACCATGATCCGTATCATCCGTAATCTTCTCAAGCAGCTTGGCTTTGAGAATATCGACGATGCCAGCGATGGATCGGCGGCTCTCGCCAAGATGCGCGGCAAGAAATACGGACTCATTATCTCGGACTGGAACATGGAGCCCATGACCGGCTACGATCTGCTGAAGGAAGTGCGGGGCGATCCAAATCTGGCCACCACGCCTTTCATCATGATCACGGCGGAATCGAAAACCGAGAACGTGATCGCGGCCAAGAAGGCCGGCGTGAACAATTATATCGTCAAGCCGTTTAATGCGGCGACGCTGAAGACCAAGATCGACGCGGTGTTCCCGGACCTTCCGGCGGCGTAAGTCTTCAGGTGCATATCCGGTTTCAAATGCCCGGCCTGGCCGGGCATTTTCTTTTTAATGCTCACCATTTCAGACCGCGCGATAGCGCGCGAGGCGCGCCGACGTCGCCGAACAGCCGTGTAACGGCGAAGTCATCGATTTCCTGAATGTCCGCGAAATCCGCCGAATGAATGCCGCGCGTCACGAACAGACAATCGACGCCGATGCTTTTTGCGCCGGCCAGATCAGTCCGCACTGAATCTCCGATTGCCAGCACGCGGTGCACAGGCGTTTCGTGTCCGCGCTTGCTTGCCGCGAGCGCGATAGCGCGGTCGTATGCCGGGCGGTGCGGCTTGCCGTAGAAAATCACCTCGCCGCCGAGTTCGCGATAAAGTTCGGCGATCGCGCCGGCGCAATACACGATCCGATCGCCCCGCTCGACGATAATGTCGGGATTCGCGCAGATCATGAGGAGGTTTCGGGCTCGCGCCCGGACCAGCAGGTCGCGATAGTCCTCGGCGGTATCGACCTCGTCATTCACCGGCCCAATGCAGACGATGTAGTCGGCGCTCTCCAGCGAAGCGCCCTTCACATTCAGCCCTTCAAGGGTGGGCCCGTGATGATCCGGCCCGATCTGATAGACCGATTGATCGGGGTGAGACGCGACATATTGCCGGGTCAGGTCTCCGGAGGAGACGATGGCGTCATACGTCTCGTCGGAAATGTTCAGGCCGCGAAGCTGAAGCTGCACGGCGTTTGCCGGCCGCGGCGAATTCGTCAGCATCACGACCGTGCCGCCTTGCTCACGAAAACGTTGCAGCGCCTCGCAGGCCTCCGGGAACGCCACGACACCGTCGTGGATCACACCCCAGATGTCACAGAGAATGAGATCTACATCCTGCGTGAGGTCGCGCAGATGGTCGACAAAACGAAGGGTCATTGGTCAGGTCCGGAAGGGCGTTCGCGTCAGCTTTGCGCGGCGCGGCGGGCGAGGGCGGCGTTGCCGGTCAGCCGCGTGCTTTCGGCTGCAGCAGGCTTTGCGGAGGCAGCCGAGGCTTCAACAGGTGAAGGGCCTTTTTGCGCCCTGTCGGCGGCCGCGCCTTCCGGCCGCAGCGGCCGGGGGGCGGAGAACAAAAAGCCCTGACCGAACCGCACATCATAGTCGAGCAGATCGACCACGGCGCGTTCGCCTTCAATCTTCTCGGCGATCAGGTCGATACCGAACCGGCCCAGTAAATCGGAAAGATCGGCAGCGTGAATGTCAGCGGATGACAGCTGCTTCTGATCCAGCAGCAGGCTCGCCGGAATCTTGACATAGCGCACGCCGCGATCGGCAAGCTGGCGGCCATCGATGCGCAGGTCGGTGACGTTGTCGACCGAGAAGGAATAACCAAGCCGATGCAGCGTCGCCAGATTCTCGCTCTCCTTCGGCCCAAGATTGCGGTAGGTACTATGCTTGAACTCGAATACCAGCGAGGGCGCGAGCGCCCGATTGGCCTCGAGGAAATCGACGCACTGCGCGAAGATATCCGCATTGCCGAGCGTCGCGGCTGAGACGTTGCAGAACACGCCGACATCCTTGCTGCGTACCTGAAGACGGCGGAGCACCTGCATGCAGCGGAACATCACCATGTAATCGATCTGGCCGATCAGGCCGCTCGATTCGGCTGCGCCGATGAAGTCTGAAGCGGCCAATACGTTGTCGCTTTCGTTACGCAGCCGCGACACCACTTCGTAGAAACGAACCTTGCGCTGGGGCAGCGTCACCATCGGCTGCAGGTAGAGATCGATGCGGTTGGCTTCGATGGCGCTCTTGATCGCGCCGATAATATCAGCGCTGGCGGGCACTTCGTTCGGTTCGGCGGGAGCCAAGGCCTGTTCAGGCGCTGTGTTGCCCACCGGGGCCGGAACCGGAGCGACGACTTCAGGGTCGCTTTGCGTGGCGGGGCGAGCGAGCGCAGAGCCTGCGTTCAGCATCTCGTCATGGGCGGCGACCGAATCCGCCAGTTGCGTGACGAGTTGGCCAAGTTCGCCGATCTCGCCCATCACGGCATGAATGCGATCCTGTCCGGTGGACTCCGAGTTGGCGATCCGCGCTTCGATCGCCGCCATGCGCCGCCCGAATTCAGCGACCTGACGCGCCAGATCGGCAGTGCCGCGCGACAGATCGGCGATCTGGCTTCCAACATCGGTGCGGTCGCGTAATCGCATCGACACGGCGTTGTAGAGGATGAGGAAAGTGAGGGCGGTCAGCGCAACCAGCGCCGACTCATATCCGCCGAGACCCGTGACCGAATACAGGATCAGCCCCAGCGAAGCGGCGATCAGTACCATGCAGATGGCAATGAAGATGGTCGATATTCGGATCATTCAGTCCAAGCCCGCTCCCAGTTGCCAATCCTAACACCAAGTTCGATTCGGCGTGAAACCTTCTTTGATAGGCGTGGTGGAAGCAGGCTCGTGTGGCAGCCGTCCGGTCAGGCGACCGAACGGATGACCTTGGCGACCTTGTCCATGATTTCCCCGATCTGGGCTTCGCTCACGATGAGCGGCGGTGTCAGGCAAATCGTATCGCCGGCGACTCGGATCATGATGTCATGATCATGAAACGCGCTGCTCAATGCCTCGAAACCGCGCGCCCCCGGGGAATTGCCTTTGGGCGCGAGGTCGATGCCCGCGGTGATCCCGACGGTTCGGATGTCCACCACATTCGGTTCAGCGCGAAGGCTCATCACGGCGTCGGCCCATTTCGGTTCCAGCGCGCGGGCGCGTTCGAACAGGCCCTCCTCGCGATAGAGATCGAGGGTGGCGAGGCCCGCCGCGCAGGCGAGGGGATGCGCCGAGTACGTATAGCCGTGGAACAGTTCGACGATATGGTCCGGGCCCTTCATGAAAGCGTCGTGAATGGTGTCGCGTATCACGACGCCGCCCATCGGAACCGCGCCGTTGGTGATGCCCTTGGCGAACGTGATCATGTCCGGCACCACGCCGTAACGTTCGGCGGCGAAGGCGTAACCGAGCCGGCCGAAGCCGGTGATGACCTCGTCGAAAATGAGCAGAATGCCGTGCCTGTCGCAGATTTCGCGCAGCCGCTTGAGATAGCCCTTTGGCGACACAAGCACGCCCGTCGAGCCTGCCATCGGC
>DASWQB010000094.1:0-5277 GCA_036398335.1 Afipia sp.
CGCCGAGCCCCGCCAGTTCCGCAACGCTCAGGCCCGGCGCGCCCATCAGAATGTTGACAGGCTTAGGCGCAAGCGCCTTCACCACTGCGGCGACATGCTCCTTCGATTTGACGCCGGGCGGATAGAGGCCGTCGGCGCCCGCCTGCGAATAAGCCTTCAGCCGGTCGATCACCTTGCCGATGTCGGTCTCGCCGAGCAGAAATCCCTCGCAGCGCCCGATCAGCATCACGTTCTCGCCGCTGGCGTCGATCGCCGCGCGCGCGGCCTTGATGCGCTCCACCGCCGTGCGGAGTTCGAACAGCGGCATCGCCGGATCGCCCGTGGCATCCTCGATCGATAGACCCGCGACCCCTGTTGCGACCGCGCGGCGCACATTGTCGCCGACACCTTGAGCGGTGCCGGAATAGCCGGCCTCGAAATCGGCATTCACAGGCAAATCCGTTGCCGCGCACAACATGGACAGATGCGCCAGCACGTCCTCGCAGTTCACCGCGCTGTCGGGCTTGCCTTTGGACCAAGCATAACCCGAACTGGTCGAAGCGAGCGCCTTGTATCCCATGGCGGCGAGCATCTTCGCGGTTCCGGCGTCCCATGGGTTGGGCAGCACGAAACAGCCACCCTCATGCAGGGCGCGGAACTGGGCACGTTTTTGCCCGGTGGATACCGCCATGTCTTCCTCCCGTTTGAGTGGCACTTTGTGTGGGACAGCGCCTTAAGGTTCACCGATAACATGACTATTGCGCTGTTGACATCGCCCTTCAAAATTCGGCGTAATCCGGCGAGTTTCATTGTCGATTTCAGATATTTCGGACAGGTGCTTTATGTTGAAACGCGCGCTGGCGGCGATCATTCTGGCCGCCCTTGCCTCTCCCGCTCCCGGTTTCGAACTGAGGCCCAGGACGCCGGACAGCGCGTTCTCCGGCAAGCTGCAGCCGGACATCCTCGGCCTGTCCAGCAACGTCGACGCCAGCAAAGCGGGCGCGATCTTCGAGGCCCATGCCAAGGAAACGCCCGGTTCCGCGCCGCAAGCGACGCAGCAGAAATTCGGCGGCACAAATATCACCTATGCCAAGACCATGCGCCTCGATCAGCCGGCGTCATCAAACCGCGGCGCCGAATCGCTGTTCGCCGCCTTCTCCGGACCCGCCAGCGGAAATTTCGCCTATTACATTTCGCGAGATCTCGGATTTGCAAACGGCCAGCAGCCCACCAAGGGCGAAATGATCCAGCGCGTCACCGATAAATACGGCGCGCCGACGCTGATCGGCGACGGCGTGATCTATTACTTTTACAAAGGCGGCAAGATCGTCTCGGTGAAACAGAAATACACTGCGGCCACCGCACTGGATGCGCTCAACGCGCCGATCGCGCCGCGCGCCGCGGTTGCGCTGAACGATGCCAACGGTCACGGCAGTTGCGTCGCCATGCTCAAGCGCGCGCAGGCGCTCGCCGACAAGAGCCTCGACTCATTGAACGCCGCCGCCCGGGAGGCCAATTGCGAAGGACTTGTCGGCGTTGGAATTTCGCCGGGGGCCGCGCCCGACCGTGCGGGCAAGGCATCATTCACGCTGATCGATTTCAAGCTTGCCACGAGCGCCGCCAAGATCGACAGCGACGCTCTGGCTGCGGAGAAGGCTGACGCGAACCGCGCGCCGGCAGGCAACGCGCCGAAATTATAACGCGGGAATCGCGCACCGATAACTAGACTCCCCTGAATAACACGCCGACCAGCAACACCACATAGCCGATGGCCAGCACGTCGAACATGCGCGACGCGTTGAGGATGGGCACGCGCACGCCCGCGTAATGCACCAGGAGCGCGATCGCCGCCAAGACGAGTGAAATCAAAAACACAATAATGGATGGGGGTGTGAGGGCAAAGCCCCCGCGACGAAACGCCATGGATATCTCCTGCAAATTTTCAAACCGAATGGACTGACTTAACGCGCGGGAGAAGGAATTGTTCGTGCCCTCGGTGCAAACAATCCGCGTCCCGCGCGGCATCGATGCAAATCACCGCAATGTCATGATGTCGCGCGATGCTCCCCTTTACATCCGCGCGCGTCATGAAGATGATGCCGCGCCATTCCGGGAGAATTTTCATGACGCGCATTTGTCTTGTTCTGTTCATGCTGTTGTCGCTTGACGCGGCGCACGCGCAGGAAGCCGCCAGCGGTTTGAAACAGCCTTACGGCATCGGGCTGGAAGGCTTCGCCTATCCCTACCCCGTCAATCTGCTGCCATTGGTCAACAATGGCGAGAAGGTTCGCATGGCCTATATGGATGTCGCGCCGACCTCCGCGCCGAACGGCCGCACCGTGGTGTTGTTGCACGGACGCAATTTTCCGTCGAGCTATTGGGCTCCGGTCATCAAGACGCTGAGCGATCGCGGCTATCGCGTATTGGTTCCGGACCAGATCGGATTCGGCAAATCGTCCAAGCCGACCTTCGATCTTCATTTTGACGTGCTGGCGCGCAACACCATCGCGCTGCTCGATCATCTTCAATTGGAAAAGGTCGATGTCGTGGCGCATTCGATCGGCGGCATGCTGGGCGTGCGTATCGCCCGCGCCTTTCCCGACCGCGTCTCGCATCTGATGCTGGTCGCGCCGATCGGTCTTGAGGACTACCGGCTCTACGTGCCGCCGACGCCGAACGAGAAACTCATCGAGATCGAGGACAAGCAGACCGCAGATGGCTACCGCAAGCAGCTTGTGACCAACTATTCATTGAAGCTGCCGCCGGACCAGATCACGCCGTTCATCGACGCGAGAATCAACGTCAAAGGCGCGGCGGATTATGCGCAATGGCTGCGCGCTTTCGTCAACTCGGCACAGATGATCTATCGTGAACCTGTCGCGCACGAGATCCCGCTGATCACGCGCCCGACCTTGTTCGTGATGGGCGCTGACGATCATAACGCGCCCGGCAAGGCCAATGCGCCGGAGGCACTGCGGGCGAAGATGGGACAGAACGCCGATCTGGCGAAGGCTTTCGCCGCGCAGATGCCGAACGCCAAAGCGGAAGTGATTCCGGACACCGGCCATCTGGTGTTTCTCGAGGCCCGGCAGAAATTCGACGAATTGATGCTGAATTTCCTCGCCTCCGATGCGAAGTAAAAGCGCGACGTAAATCGCAACAGGAAACAAGAAGAAGGGCGGGATTTCGTCCCGCCCTTCTCTTTTTTAATACCGGTTGCGTGTGCAAACCTTGCCGTAGGGGCCGGTGTGCCAGCCGGGCGGACAGGTATAGAGCCGGCGGCAATGGCCGTAAGGCCCGCGATGACCATTGGGACCGCAGCCTTGCGCGACCAGCGTCACGTCGTTCGATGCAGGACCGGCGGCCGGTATCGGCATCGCCTGCGACGGTACGCCCATCAGAACAAACAAAGCGGACGCGGATATCAGCGTAGAGATCGTTTTCATTTCCGTCTCCTCTCCTTGAACGAACTTACCAGTAGCGGCGGCGCCAATGCCTTCGGCGCCAGCCCCAATGCCTGCGGCGATGCCAGCCCCAATACCGCCGGCGATGCCAGCGCCGCCGGTAATGCCAGCGCACCTGCTCGACGTGGGCCTTGTCGAGATCGTCTTGCGTTGCGAGAGCAGCCTGCGGTTCGTGCGCGGAATCGAGCGGCTCTTGCGGCAACAGGGATTGCGGCGTGAGCGGCGCGGCTCCCGCGACCTTTGCTGCCGAGGTCATCGCGACCGCGCCCGCTGCGAAAGCAAAAGCAACCTTCAGGAAATGGCGGCGTTCCATGTCATTCTCCCGGATCAGATACACGGCAGAAGGATCACGAATGCCAAATGAACGGAAGCTGAATTCCGAAAATGCACATGCACATTTAATTCGCCGCACTGCACATCTATCGGCCGCCCGTCATCGCGGCGTATTAAACCTTGCACATTTTCGCCGTGGTTCAGTTTTGTTTCAACCGCTTGAGCAGTTCGAGCGTCTGCTGCTGCATGCGTCTGGCCAATGCATCGGCCTCCTCGTCGCTGACGTCCTCATGCTTTTCAAGGTCGCCCGGCGAATTCGGCGGCGCCTCCGGATCGCGGCAAGCGGTCTCGACGCCCTTGACGCCCGAATAGCTGGCGCTGGCCTTGCTGATCTCAGTGCACAGCACGAGATCGGCGGCGTTGCCCGGCACTTCCTTGACGCAAACTACGGCGCCGAACCCGCCGGGAAGCGTCATCTCGCAATTCACCTCGCACGCCATCTTCCGCGGATTAGGATTGGTGAAGGCCACGCTCACCGTGCGCTTGTCGCTGGCCAGCTTGCACACCGCCTTCACATCGGCCGCGTGCGCGGCCATGACGGCTCCGAACGAAAACGCAAGCGTCAGGATTTTCGTAAAGTGCGGCATGATGGCATCCGTTCGCCTGTCATCGTTCTCTGTCGCATATGCGGCTGAACCGGTTCGATGAGATGATGTGCGTGAAACCGTGCCTAGCGCAGGCGTCCCGTCAGCTTCATGACGAAGATCAGCACTTCGGCGACGGCTTTATAAAGTTCGGCGGGAATTTCGTCGCCAAGCTCGACATTCGACAGCGCGCCCGCGAGCACCTCGTTTTCCTGAATCGGAACGCCGTTGTCTTTGGCGACCTCGATGATCTTCGCGGCGACCGTGCCTTTACCCTTGGCAACGACACGCGGCGCGCCGTTCTTCTTGTCGTAATGCAGCGCGACCGCGAGCGTGTTCTGAACCGGTGTCGTACTCATAGCGCGCGGTCCAGAAAATGCCCGCTCGGCGGAGATGCCGGCGATGGCGCATGGCCCTCGGCAATCACGATTTCGCCGGGATCGAGTTCGGCATCGCGCAGCGCCTTGGTCAATTCGGGTTTATTCACGCGAAGCTGCTGCGCGGTGGCCGCGCGCTCAGCCCACATCCGCACCGACGTCTTGTCTCCGCTGAGCGAGATGAGCGCATGAACCGGCCCCGCTGGCTCGACATTCAGCGAGAACCGCGCGCGCCAGACCTTGCGTGGGGAGGCCGCGCCGTCTTTGTCGCCGCCGCCGTCGCGGGAAATCTCGAACTGCGCCACCGCCGTGCCTTGCGGTGTCGCGAATGGAATTTCAAAATTCCAGCGCGCCGCATGGAGATCGGCACGCATGCCCTGCTGATCGACACGGTCAGGCAGCGAGGCAATCTGCAAAAGTGTCTGCCGCGCCAGCGCGGCGTAAGGACGGCGTGCTCGAGACCTTCCTGATGTCGCGCCAACCCATTGCTTCCTTTTCAAGCTCGAATGGCCACGGCCGCGCCGAGTCCGGCCACATGCC
>DASWQB010000095.1:0-2915 GCA_036398335.1 Afipia sp.
GCTTGCTGTGCTTGGAAAGCTTTCCGACTCCGGCCTCAAGCTGATTGAAAGCTATTATCTGAAATGGCGCGACACCTTCGCGCCGCAGGACCGGTAACGCCGATGGCCGCTTTGCTTGAGACGAGGGTCATTGAGAAGAGTTTTGACGAGCGGCGTGTGCTCGAAGACATCGATGTCCGCGTGGAATCGGGGGAGATCGTCAGTCTTGTCGGGCCCTCTGGCTGCGGCAAATCCACTTTGCTGCGCATCATCGCGGGTCTGGAACGCAGTTATTCCGGCGCTGTGGCGCTTGAGGGCAAAACACTCAGCGGGCGCTCGAGCCGCATCGGCTTTATCTTTCAGGAGCCGCGCCTGCTGCCGTGGCTGACGGTGGCGCAGAATATCTCGTTTAGCCTCGGCAACGGTGGCGCGACGCATCCGCGTGTCGCCAGACTGCTCACCGAAGTCGGCCTCGATGGCTACGAAGATGCGTTGCCAAAACAATTGTCGGGCGGGCAGGCCCAGCGCGTATCGATCGCGCGCGGGCTGTTCACCCAGCCGCAGGTGCTTCTGCTTGACGAGCCTTTCAGCGCCGTCGATGCCTTCACGCGTATGAAGCTGCAGGATTTGCTGCTGCGCGTGGCGGCGCAGCACGGCACGACACTCGTATTGGTGACACACGATCTGGATGAGGCGCTTTATCTCGGCGATCGCGTTCTGATGATGGGCGCAAATCCCGGAATTATCCGCCGGGAGGTGCGTGTCGATCTTCCGCATCCGCGCGACAGGCGCGATCCGGTACTGGCCGAGACCCGTGCCGAATTGCTTACCGAGCTTTACAACGCTCAGGTCATTTGAGGAGGTTCACTTGAAAACGTCGTTCTCGAAAATCGCGGCCAGCTTCGGAGTTCTGCTGGCTCTGTTCACCTCAAACGTCAGCGCCGCGCCGGTGACGGAGGTTCGCCTGGACTATGCCTACTGGTCGCCGGAAAGCCTCGTCATCAAACGCAAGGGCTGGCTGGAGGAGGCATTCAAGCCGCAGGGCGCGAGCGAGAAATGGCTGTTCTCGCGCGGCAGCAACAACTCGCTCGAATTCCACAACAGCGGCGCGACCGATTTCGCTCTCAGCGCCAGCATCTCGGCACTCGTTGCCCGCTCGAACGGCCAGCCGGTCAAATCGATCTTCAATTATGTATGGTCCGAGCCGAGCGCGATCGTCGTGCGCCCGGATTCGCCCTATAAGAAGCTGACCGACCTGAAGGGCAAGAAGATCGCGGCCACGAAAGCGACCAATCCCTATTTCTTCCTGCTGCGCGCGCTGGAAGCGAACGGCCTGAAGACATCGGATGTCGAAATCGTCCACCTGCAGCACCCTGACGGCTTGCTGGCGTTGCAACAGGGCCATGTCGATGCATGGGCCGGGCTCGATCCTCATCTGGCGGCGGCGGAAAAAGAGGGCGACCGTTTCATTTATCGCAATCTGGAATTCAGGGCGGCCAATTTCCTCAGTACGTCCGACACCTATCTGCGCGAGCATCCCGATGTCGTCCGCTCCGTGATTCGCGTTTATGAGCGGGCGCGGCGCTGGATCATCGAAAATCCCGAAGAAACGGCAACCATCCTGTCAGAGGAATCCAAGCAGCCCGTCGATGTCATCAAGCTGCAGCTCGCGCGGTATGATTTCTCCGATCCGTTTCCCGGCGACGCCCAGCGCGCGACATTGAAAGTTCTTATTCCCATCCTCGCGCAGGAGGGAATCGTGAAATCGAAGGACGCGGCCGAACAGGCGCTGAACACCCTGATCGATGACGCGCCGGTGAAAGAAGTCGTCAACAATTACACCGCAGCTCGGTAGATTCAAAAAATTCTATCCTGCATCCTTGCTATTTTGGAACATCCGCTGGTAAGCCGCGCATTGTTAATGCGCGGGTTCGCGCGTTGGCGCGCGTCATCATTCGATGAAATGTACTTTTCAGTTAAAGCGCATCGAAGATCGCGGCGTTGGAAAATAAATCGTCTCTTCGAGGCGGATACAGAAAAATGATCGGTCGCCGTCCACTGCGCCGTGCCGAAAGTGCGTGACGGTTGAACCTATCGCGCTTTTTCTGTCGCGATCAGAAAAAGCCTTGTGCGGGCAGCGGCGTGCCGTTGAGTTCGAAATCGCCGATCGTGCGGTTCTTGTGCGTGATTGGATTGTGCGATGCCAGCGTGCGGGCATTACGCCAATGGCGGTCCAGGTTATCGGAACGTTGCGCGGCCGATGCGCCGCCGGCATCGAACAAAAGGCTGCCGCTTTTGATGACAAGGTCGTCCACCACGACCTTAGCCTTCGCCGCAGCGAGGGCCGCTTGAACTGCCAGTTCGTGTGAAATCGTGCCCTTGTCCTTTGCATCGGCGTCCGCGCCCAGCGCATCGGCTGCGGCAAGCACGATGCTTTGTGCGGCGAAGGCGTTGCTTGAAATTTGGCCGAGTGTCTGTTGCAGAAGAGGATCGTCGGCCGGCTTTTCGGCCGGTGCGTAGTAGAAATTCCGCTTGCGGCGCAGGATCAAGGCACGTGCATCCCGGTGAATGGCATCGAGGATGCCGGCATTGATCGCTGTAAGATAAAGCTGTGCGAAGGTGTTGGAATAGGCGATGCCGTAACCGGCGTCCGGCGCGTCGAAGACAACTTCATCATCTTCGACGCGAACATTCTTGAAATGTGTGGTGCCGCTGCCGGTCAGACGTTGCCCGATGCCATCCCAATCGTCCAATCGTTCGACCCCCTCGCGAGTGGTCGGGATGACGGCGGCCAGACCCTTGCCATCTGCATCGGCGGCGCGGACAAGCACGTAGTCGGCATAAAGCGTTCCGGTGCTGTAATATTTGGTGCCGTTGAGGCGATATCCGGTGCCATCGCGCTTGAGCGCGGTCGAGCCGAGTTCTCCGCCGATCTT
>DASWQB010000096.1:0-10840 GCA_036398335.1 Afipia sp.
TTCGATAGTCCCGCCGATCGCCGGACCACGCACCACGCCGTCCTTGATGAGCAGCTGGCCGGTCTGGCGCGTGAATTCCGTGCGCAAGCGCGAGAAGGCCACTCCCGAAGGCGATCCGTTGTTGTTGCTCTGCGCGACCACACGGTCGAGTCCGGGTTCTCCCTTGATGGTGAAATCACTGACGTTGATCAGACCTTCCTGCGGAGCGGAATCGGCGGTCGGCGTATCCATCGCCACCCACATCTGACCGCCGGACATTTTCGCGTAGGTATCGGTGAAACGGAACAATGCACCGGCGTCGCTGGTTTCGATGAATAACAAGTCGCGGCCCTGCGCACGCGCGCGCAGACTGCCATTCAGTGGGGTATCGCGGCCGAGCTTGCCGGCCAGCGAAAAGGTCTTGATCGTGCCGCCCCGGCGCGACAGCTTGACGTCGACGCCGCGCACCGCCTCACCATTGAACCCGGCGATGGCACCGAGTTTGGCGTCGATATCCACATCACCGATCTTTTGCTTCGCCCTGCTGTCGCTGTCTTTCCCGGACAGCGAACTTTTGATGAAGCCTCGTCCGTCGAATACATCGCCGCGCAATGTCACCTTCAGAGCGCCGTCCTGCCCTCGCTCGGCGCGCAACGATGCCTTGTCGCCCTCGGATGGCGAGAAAGTCGGAAAGATCGCGCTGACCAGATCGTTGTTCTGATCAACCTCGACCGCACCTTTGATGAGCGTCCCGCCGCCTTCGATCAACACATCCTCGAATCGCGTCGATTGCGGCTTCTGCACGACGTTGAATGTGAGACGGGTGACTTTGCCGGTAAGCTTGGTCCAGCCCGGCAAAATGTTGTCGACTTTCGCAGCCGTAAGATCCGCATCGACGCCAAATTTGTTCTCATGGTCGGCGCCGATCTTGCCCACCAGCTTGATCGGGATGGCTCCCGACACGGCCGATCCAAGATCAATACCGAGCTTGGCGCGCGCGGAATCGTCAAGCGTCGCCGCCAGGCGCACATCGGCGTCGCCGTCGCTGTTCTTGCGATATTCAAGCGTGGCTGCCTGCCCGCCAATTTTCACGTCGCCCTTGAGGCGATAGCCCTGATTGTCCGCGACAAGCTTGAGCGCGTTGGCTTCGAGCTTCTGGTTCATCGCCAGTTTGTCGATCGCCAGCGCGCCGAGATCGACATTGACGGAATATTGCGTGTCTTCTTTCGTCAATTCATTCTTGAGCGGAATGGTGAGCGCCACATTTGCCGCCAGCGTGCCCTTGGTCGAGTTTGGATCGATCGGCGTGCTGTTTACGTCGGTCAACCGGCCCGATTGCAGAACTTCCGCGGCGGCGGGGACCGGCCCCTCAAGGCGGAAGCGGATATTGGTCGGCGGATCCTTCGGAACAAGATCCGGGACCTCGAAGGTGAAGTCGGAGATCGTGAGCTTGCGGCCGCCCGGCGTATCGACGCCGCCCTGCCCGACATTGACCGTCACGGTCCGGCCCGTGACATGGCCTTTCATATCGGCGTCGCGCACCTCCGGCATGTCATCGACAGGTTTGACGAGGACATTGTTTGCCGTGAAATTGACCGCCAGTCCTTCGTCGGGAATCGGCGGACCGCCGCGGACCAGATTCTTCAGCGGCGCGTTGATCGCGATATCCATGTGCTGAAGGTTGCCGCTGACGATCCGCTGGATTGTCCATTCCCGCACTTCCGGCGCAACGAGAGCCGGCCAGATGTTCTTGAGTTGCGTCGTCGTCATCGGCGTCACGGCCAGACCGAGCGTCAAACGGGCGTCAGGCATCGAATAATCGATCGCGCCGGAGCCGGCAATTCCAACTTCGCCGTTACTGATGTCGCACTGGGTCATCACCATCCGGCGATGCTCGCTGTCGAACCGCACGCGGACCGCGATGCGGTTCATGATCAGCGGATTTTCATCGTGAATATCGGTCAGCACCATCGTGCCCCCGCTGATACCGAGTTGCCAGTTCGGCACGCTGTCGTTTGGCGCCTCCAGATGCGCGAGCAGCGTGACCCGATTGGTGCCCGAAGTAATCTGAAACGGAGCGATCATGACGCGCCGCGCGGCGTCCCAATCGATCTTCATATCCACGCGATCGATATACATCGGATAGTTGGGAACGAGGCGATCGTAAACGCTGCCTTTGCCCATGAAAAGCTCGCCCTTGAGGAAGTTCGGCAAGCCGTCGCGGCCGATCTCCCCCTTCACGACACCGCTCAGCAACATCTGCTCGGTCGTGAAGGTGAAATCTTTCAAGCGGGCGGACATCAACAGGCTCTTGCTCGGAACCTTGTCCGCAATCATCTCAACGGAACGGACGCCATTGTCCGACGCGCCGACGCCAACTTTCAGCGACCAGGCGTTGGCGCCCTCTTCGCCGACGGTCAGTGTCACGCCTCCGGCCGACGGACGGCGCAGACTGACGCTGATATTCTCAAAGGTGAAACGGCTTTTGCTCTGCTGGTCATCAATTGACAGAACGCCGTTGCGCAAACCGATCTCGGCAAGGCTCTGCCCATCGAGGCCCTTCGATCCGGCGGTATCGAGCCATTCCATCAGGCTCAGAAGACCGCCGGCCGGCGCGGGGCCGCCAGTGGCGGCGGGTGGCGACATTTGCGCCGATGCAGTGGGCACCGGCGGCTGCACGGATGTGGCCCCGGGCTTGACCGGCACCTTTCCGGTGGCAAGAGGTTGCGTGGTGTTGCCGCCGGTCGAGACGATCACTTCGCCGTCCGGGGTGATGCGGACCGATAATTCAGCGCCGACCAGTCGCAGGCTTTCGGCGCGTACCTTGCCGAACAAGAGAGCCGTGCCCGACAACCTGACTTCGGCCTTTGGCGCGGTGGCGACGATGGCCTTGTTCTGGTCGCGTACGACGACATCACGCAGACGCACCGCGATCCGAATACGTCCCGCGCGCTCGATCTGGGTGCCGCCGACTTCGACCGTATGGTCGCGCCCGACGTTTTGTTCGATCGCCGAGGCCAAAATGGGCGTGATAATGTCGAGATTGATCGGGCCGGCCCCAAGGCGCAGCCACAATCCAACAAAGCCGATCCCCGAAACGACGATCAGCGCCACGAGGGTGAGTACCGTGCGCCGCAGCCAGGTCGCGCCGAACAGGCGCTGATTGAAAACAGCAATCCGGTCTCCGAGCTGATGCAAGCCGATCGCGCGATGCTTGAGAAGCTTTCGCGCCTTGTGGCGGCACTCATCCTCCCAGCTCGCATCGTCCCAGTGACGATGGTCGGCGGCCGCGGCGTGTGAGGATTTCTGACGCTCGGAGTTTGGCATTGCCTCACATCGGATTTGAGCGGCGAATACGGCGTCCGGCCAACGTCCGAGCGCTCGACATCAATCGCCCGGACGGCGACATTGGCCATCCTTAGTTTGCTTTGGTGGCTCGTCCAACACGGGTATGGAGAATCCCGCGTCAACATACCCCGGAGGCAGCGGATTTGCCCAGTCGGCAAAGATTAGATTGGGTGAAATCAGCCTGCGTCTCGTCTGGTAAGTGAGCGGCTGAAAGCGACGAAAGGAAGGCGTATGTCCAAGAAAATGCAAAAGGAATCAGTAAAGCCCCGCTCACCCCGTAAAACCGCGGGGCGGGCAGCCTCCAAGGATGGCGCAAAGAGCGAGCCAGCCGCGCTGGTGGAAGGTAACAAAGCACCGTCTTTTTCGCTGCCGCAAGCCGGCGGCGACACTGTGTCGCTTGCGGATTTCGCCGGCCGCAATCTGGTGCTGTTCTTTTATCCGAGGGCCGGCACGCCGGGCTGCACCATTGAGGCCTCGGACTTCAGCCGCCTCGCCGCCAAATTCGCGGCGATGGACACCGCTTTGCTCGGTGTCTGTGCCGATCCTGTGAAGTCCATCGAGACCTTTCATCAAAAGCACTTATTCAAATTTCCTCTCGCAACAGATAAACTTTACTCAACCCTGAAAGCCTTTGGTGTGTGGGACAAAAAATCAATGTATGGCAAGACCTTCGACGGAATAGTTCGTTCAACTTTTCTGATCGGAAAGACCGGCCGCATCCTTCAAATCTGGCGAAAAGTGAAAGTCGACGGCCACGCCGAGGCGGTTCTTGCCGCGGCCAAAGCGACTGAAGCGAAGCCTGACGTTTCCTGAAAATTAACCATAAGCGGGTCAGATCGCCCTGTCAGTTTGCCGGTGTCCGGTCGACGCAGGAGTTTCGATGTCATCCCGTTCCGGACATTATTCCGATCATTCTCATCGTCACGGACACGACCATGGAAGGGCGCAGCAGCGCCATCCTGCCCAAGGCCATCTGCCTCAAGGCCATCCGCAGGCGCGTCAGCATCCGCAAAACCCTCACGCCTACACCCTTGCCCATCACGGCAAGCAGGTTCGTGTCGGTCCGGTCGTTTTCTGGATCGTCACCGGGTCGATCGTCCTGATGGGCGCATGGTCGGCTGCGACCGCGACCTACTTTGCATTCCGCGACGATGTGCTGACCCGGCTTATCGCCCGGCAGGCGGAGATGCAATATGCCTATGAGGATCGCATCGCCGAACTGCGCGCCAAGATCGACCGGACAACCAGCCGGCAATTGCTCGATCAGGAACAATACGATCAGAAGCTGTCGCAGATCATGCGCCGCCAGACGACGCTGGAATCGCGCACCAACGCGCTCGGCACGATGCCCGACCTCGCGACCACCGGTTCGATCAAGCCGCGCGCAACACCCGCCGACCTGAATTCATCGGCGACACCGAAGCCCTCGCCGATCAGCGATACCGTGATCTTCGTCGCGCCGCCGGATCGCGAAGCGCGCCTCGAATCGCGTCGTCCCACTGTAGAGGTCCGCACCAGCGATTTCGCGCAGGTGCGTGGCGTGGACACCACTCTCGCCAAACTCCAGACCGCACTCGACAACATCGAAAGCCGTCAGGTTGCTGCCCTCACCTCGGCCGAGGACACGTATGAGGCGCGCATCCGCAGAATGCGCGGCGTGTTCAGCGACCTCGGCCTGAACATGGCGCAGATGGATGCCGCCGCGCCCAAGGCGGGCGCCGGCGGTCCGTTCATTCCGGCGAAGCCGCCAGGATCGGACGCCGGCCCGTTCGAGCGACAGCTTTACCGTATCGCGTTGACACGCGGACAGATCGACAAGCTCAACCGCACATTGTCGCTGGTGCCCTATCGCAAGCCGGTGATCGGCGAAGTCGAATTCACGTCGGGCTTCGGCGTGCGCAGCGATCCGTTCCTTGGCCGTCCCGCGTTTCATAGCGGCCTGGATTTCCGGGCCGCAACGGGCGACCCGGTGCGCGCCACAGCCAACGGCAAGGTTTCAATGGCGGGCTGGTCAGGCGGTTACGGCCGCCTTGTCGAGGTCGATCATGGCAACGGTCTCGCGACACGCTACGGCCATCTCTCCGAAATCAAAGTCAAGGTCGGCGATGTCATCAAAATCGGACAGGTGATCGGCGAAGTCGGCTCGACTGGACGCTCGACGGGCCCGCATCTGCACTATGAGACACGCATCGACGGCGAAGCGGTCGATCCGCAGAAATTTCTGCGCGCGGGAATTCGTCTTAGTCAGGGATAGGGCATGGCCTGACAAAAGATACCCTCCTCATCCTGAGACTGACCGGAAATGCGTTCAATTAAATTAGGGGTCTATCGCTGTCATGGCGAGCCAACGGGTCCGGCTTCGCCAGCCCGATGACAGGGTCCGCAAAGCAATCCAGCCTTGTTCTCACAAATTCTGCATTGCTTCGTCGCTGCGCTCCTCGCAATGACGGCGTTTTGAGCGCGTTCAAACCCAACCAGCCCATTTGCGGTCAGGCTCTGACGAGCGCGTTTTCTTGCGCGTGTCTCGAAGGATAAGGAACGTGTGCGATCTCATGGTTCGAGACGCGCGAAGACGCGCTCCTCACCATGAGGGTCAGAATCTAATCCACATCCTCGATCGCGCCGGGCGTCGTGCCGAACGCCTTTTGCGCCAGCGTCGCCGCCATGAATTCATCGAGATCGCCGTCGAGCACGCCGGCTGTGTCGGATGTCTGCACGCCGGTGCGCAAGTCCTTCACCATCTGATAGGGCTGCAAGACATATGATCTGATCTGGTGACCCCAGCCGATATCGGTCTTGGCGGCCTGATCTGCTGCGGCCTTCTCCTCGCGCTTCTTCAATTCGATTTCATAGAGCCGTGCGCGCAGCATGTCCCAAGCCTGCGCCTTGTTCTTGTGCTGCGAGCGGCCTGCCTGACAGACCACCGCGACGCCGGTGGGGATATGCGTGAGACGAACGGCGGATTCGGTCTTGTTGACGTGCTGGCCGCCGGCGCCACCGGAGCGCATGGTGTCGACGCGAACGTCCGACTCCGCGATGTCGATCTTGATGGAATTGTCGACCACAGGAAAGATCGCCACGCTCGAAAACGAGGTATGCCGCCGTGCGTTGGAATCGAACGGCGAAATGCGGACCAGCCGGTGTACGCCGGCTTCGGTCTTCAGCCAGCCATAGGCATTGTGGCCGCTGATCTGGATGGTGGCCGACTTGATGCCAGCTTCTTCGCCCTGTGTTTCTTCAAGATACTCGACCTTGAAACCGTGTTTCTCCGCCCAGCGGGT
The DNA here is from genome assembly GCA_036398335.1 of Afipia sp. GTDB lineage: Bacteria > Pseudomonadota > Alphaproteobacteria > Rhizobiales > Xanthobacteraceae > Afipia. The sequence goes on from DASWQB010000096.1 coordinate 6,609, forward strand.
ATACATGCGCAGCAATATCGAGGCCCAGTCCTGGCTCTCGGTGCCGCCCGCGCCGGCATGGACTTCAAGATAGGAGTTGAACTTGTCGGCTTCGCCGGACAGCAAGGCTTCCAGTTCCTGCCGCGCGACGTCCTTCTTCAAGGCCTTGAGCGCGTTCTCAGCCTCGGCAATGACGCCGTCATCGTTTTCGGATTCGCCAAGCTCGATCATGCCGACCTGATCTTCAAGCTCGCGCTCGATCTTGCCGATGCCGGTGAGCTGCGACTCGAGCGAGGTCCGCTCCTGCATCAGCTTTTGTGCTTTCTGCGGATCGTTCCAGAGATTGGGATCTTCGGCGAGAGCGTTCAGTTCGGCCAGACGCGCGGTTGCGGCATCGACGTCAAAGATGCCTCCTCAGCAGCCCGGCAGACTGCTTGATCTCTTCAACAAGGCGTTCGATTTCAGGGCGCATAACAAATCCGGTAAGAAAACTGCAAGACAAACGGAATGCCGATGCGGCGACCGTTTTGATTCCAAGTTCTGATTCCAAGCGTTGATTGCCGCAGGACTTAACCCTTGATGCGCGTCAGCGCAATCGGCGTGGCCTTGAACCTCGCTAAGAATGTCGATCAGGTGATGTTCAGTACAATCCGCCTGTGCCCGGACGGGTCACCGCGCCGGCGGCATCCGGCGAAACCATCAAGGTGCGGCCATCGGCGTCGGCCACGCCCATGGAGGAATAATTGTCCGGCGGCGCCGTGCCCGGCTTGAAGGCTTCAAGAATTGTGCGACTGCTCTCCGGCCCTGCCCGCATGCCCGATTTCAGATCGATGCGGATCAGCTTGATACCGGCTGGAACGCGAAACGGGACGGCAGCCTTGTCGGCCAGAGCGACCTTCAGGAAGTCACGTGCAACCGGCGCAGCGAGATGTCCGCCCGTGCCGCCTTTACCGAGCGGTTTCGGCTTGTCGTAACCGATATAGAGGCCGATCACGACATCGGGCGAGAAACCGACGAACCATGCGTCCTTCTCATCGTTGGTGGTGCCGGTCTTGCCCGCAATCGGCTTGCCAACTTCGCGAACCACCGTCGCAGTGCCGCGCTGAACCACGCCTTCCATCATCGAGGTGATCTGATACGCCGTCATCGGATCGAGCACCTGCTCGCGGCGGTCGACCAGCGTCGGCTCCGGCTGGCTCTTCCAGCCTTCCGGAGAATCGCAACCGCGGCATTCGCGCTGGTCGTGCTTGAAGATGGTATGGCCGTAGCGGTCTTGAATGCGGTCGATCAGCGTCGGCTTCACGCGCTTGCCGCCATTGGCGATCATCGAATAGGCCGTGACCATCCGCATCACGGTGGTCTCGCCGGCGCCCAGCGCATACGACAGATAGTTCGGCAGTTCATCGTAAACGCCGAAACGCTTGGCATATTCGCCGATGATAGGCATGCCGATGTCCTGCGCGAGACGCACCGTCATGTTGTTGACGGAGTGCTCGAGGCCGAAGCGCAGCGTCTGCGGCCCATAATATTTTCCGGTCGAATAGTTTTCCGGACGCCAGACGCCAAGGCCCGCGCCCTGATCGATCTCGATCGGCGCGTCGACGATGATGCTGGCGGGCGTGTAACCATTGTCCAACGCGGTCGAATAGACGATGGGCTTGAAGGACGAGCCGGGCTGCCGGTAGGCCTGCGTCGCGCGGTTGAACTGGCTTTGGTCGAACGAGAATCCGCCGGCCATCGCCAGCACGCGGCCGGTTGTCGGGTCCATCACGACCATTCCGCCGGACACTTCCGGAATCTGGCGCAGCCGAAATTGACCGTCGACCGCCTTGCCGTCCTTCGACAGCAGCGGATCGACATAGATGACATCGCCCGCGCTCAGGACTTGCGAAACGTTGGTCGGTGCGCGGCCGCGCTGCGGACCGGCCGCAGCCTTGGCCCAGCGCACGCCATCGAGCGTGATGAGCCCGGTGTCGCGCGCCTTGGAGACCACGCCGCCGAGTTCACGCGGCGGTTGGAAACCGATCCGCGCCGACTGGTCGCTCGTCTCCAGCACCACCGCCATGCGCCAGGGCGAAATGTCTGACAGCGATTTGACGTCGGCCAGTTTAATACCCCAATCGCCAGTCAGGTCGATCTTGGTCTGCGCGCCGCGCCAGCCCACCGCCTCGTCGTAACTGACAAGGCCGGTGACCATGGCCTTGCGCGCCATCACCTGCAATTTCGGATCGAGGGTGGTGCGCACCGACAGCCCGCCCTCATAGAGCTTCTTTTCGCCATAGCGATCGAGCACATCGCGGCGCACTTCCTCGGCGAAATACTCGCCCGCGAAAATATGCGCGGCGTTGCTGCGGCTGGTGACGATCAGCGGCTCCTTGCGCGCGGTCACCGCGTCGGATTGCTTGATCCAGCCGTTTTCCGCGAGGCGATCGATTACATAGTTACGGCGTTCGATGGCATATGCACGGTTGCGAACCGGGTGCAGATTCGAAGGCTGCTTGGGCAACGCCGCCAGATAAGACGCTTCGGCGATCGTCAGTTCGTTGACGGATTTATCGAAATACACCAGCGATGCTGCGGCGATCCCGTAGGCGCCAAGGCCGAGATAGATCTCGTTGAGATAAAGCTCGAGGATCTTTTCCTTCGTGTACGTGCGCTCGATGCGCATCGCCAGCAGCGCTTCCTTGATCTTACGATCGATGGACCGCTCGTTGGTCAGAAGGAAGTTTTTCGCCACCTGCTGCGTAATCGTCGACGCGCCTTGAACGCGGCGGTTCGATCCATAGTTCTGCGCCAGCGCCACAACGGCGCGCGCGATGCCGGTGAAATCGATGCCGCCATGCTCGTAAAAATTCTTGTCTTCCGCGGCGAGGAAGGCGTTGATGACCTGCTTGGGGATCGCCTGGATCGGCAGATAAAGCCTGCGCTCCTTGGAGTATTCACCGAGCAGCGCGCCGTCAGAAGCATGGACGCGCGTCATCACCGGCGGCTCATAGTCCTGCAACTGTGAATAGTCCGGCAGATCCTTGGAGTAATGCCAGATCATGCCGGCCGCAGCCGCCACGCCGACAAGAAACACGATCGTTCCGGCCGCGAACAAAAATCCCATGAACCGTAAGAGCAATCGCATTCGTCAATCCGTCTCGTTCTTTTCCATGGGCCTGCTCTTCCATGGCTTTGGTTGAGCGGTAGCCGGCCAACATCAAGGTTCCCGCGACCATCGTCTGGCCGGAATCATAGCATTCCATCGGCGATTGCGCGTGGCCGATTCAAAATATTGCTCGCAATTCTATAAGGCGGGCGCTGTGTCAAAACGAGGGCTTATTGGCCGTATTGGCCGTCCCGGCCACCCTTTTGCCGAAGAACGCATCGACCGCCGTGTTGACGGACCCAACCGTTTTGGACCGCCAGCCCTCCGAGACCAGATGCTGCAGGTCGTCCTTGTTCGACACATAACCCAGTTCGACCAGAACAGAGGGTACGTCATGGGCCTTGAGCACCCTGAACCCCGCTGATTTCAGCGGATTCTTGTGCATTCGGGCGACACTCTTCATTTCATTGAACAGGGTTTTGGCGAACCGGGTGGAAAACGCCCGGGTCTCCCGTTGGGTCAGGTCGATCAGGATGTCGGCGACGTCGGTCGGTTCCTCGGTCAGATTAATGCCGGCGATGGCATCGGCCTTGTTCTCGGTTTCGGCGAGCTTTTCGGCCTCGGAATCGGACGCCTTGTCGGAGAGCGTATAGATGGTGGCGCCCTGTGCATCGCCTTCGCTTTTCGGCAGGGCATCGGCATGGATCGAGACGAACAGCGACGCCGTTTCCTTGCGGGCGATCTTCACCCTGTCCCCCAGCTGTACGAAGGTATCGTCAGCCCGCGTCATGACCACGCGGTATTTACCGCTTTTCTCGATGCGCTCGCGCAGCGCAAGCGCGAAACTCAACACCAGGTCTTTTTCGTTTTCGCCGCTCGCCGCCACTGTGCCGTTGTCCACACCACCATGGCCCGGATCGAGGACGATGACAGGACGGGTGTCGGTGGCCTTTGCCGGGGTGGTGCCGGTGCTGTCCGGGGCAGCATCGGCCAGGAGCGCCGGCCGCAGTGACGGCGAGCCGTCCTGCTTGTCCTGAACCTGCATTGAGGCCGCCTTGAAGGCCGCGCGGTCGATCGCGGAAAGCTCGACGATCAACCGCGGCGGCTGGCCGTTTGCGGCCTCCAGCACGTAAGATTTTTCAATTTTGGAGGGCCCGGTAAG
>DASWQB010000097.1:0-4964 GCA_036398335.1 Afipia sp.
GAACTGCTCGACGCCGTCGCCAAATCGCGCGTGCCCTGCATGTCGATCATGAACATGCCGCCGCTGCCTTATATGAAGCGCATTCCTGGCCTCGACAGCAATGCGTTGAAACCCGCCTATACCAATCCCGCGGTCTGGGACAATTTCGATCCGGGCATGCTGACGCTGTGCAGTCCCGATCCGCAGGCGATCCGCCCGCCGGACGAGAAGGTCAACGTCTTGCAGGTGACCCTGCCGACCAATTTCAAAGTGGCGCGTTTCGATAATGAGGCGAGCAACGACATCCTGCGCAATATCGAGAAGGATATCGATGCGGTGCGCTTCGATACGGGCGAAGGCAAGATCGAATTGCCGGTGAAGCTGCGTTATCACGACTCGCTGTTCGTGCCGCTGGCGAAATGGGCGATGCTGATGGCGGGCAATTACCGCTGCATCACGCCGGACGGCATGCGCACGGCCAAGGAAGCGGTTCACACCAACCTGGACGAATCGCGCTCGATCTACAATTTCGTGGTCGATCTGTGTGTGAAACTCGGTGCATCACCGAACGATCTGGTGCCGTTCGAAAAGTATGCGGCTGCGGCTGAAAGCCTGTCGCGTCCGGCCTCGGCGGCGCGCGCGCTCAATAACGGCGCGCCGAACATCGAGCGGGCCGACAAACTGGTTCAGCTCGTGGCCAAGCAGAAAGGTATGAGCCATCCGGTGCTCGATGCCATCGTCGCGCTGGTTGATCGCAGGCTTGAGGCCAATCGAAAGAAGGTGGCGGCGTAACGCGCCGCCGCTCTCGTCCTTATTTTATCTCTGGGCAATTTCAAAACAATGAGCCGGTAGATCCATGGCCGCACATCTGAAAATCGTCGAAACGTTCGAAGCTCAAACCCGTCCGCCGAAGGAAAATCGTCCGTCCGGTGAGGCGCAAGGCGATCTGCGTCTGCGCCTTATCAGGGCTTTTTCGAAAGTCTCGGACGAGCAGGCGAGGTTGAGGATTGTCGAAATGGCCGAGGAGGCGGCCGACCCGGTTTGGGATTACTGATCGGTCGATCAGGATTTCGCCGCTAACCGAAAGAAGGCGTCTGTATCACGGAAAAATGCTTGTTTTATCGCGGGAAATGTCGTCTTGGATCGGTTGGAAGCCCCGCAATCCGAAGTTTGCGCGGGTTTCCTCTCCGGGTATGGTCCCGACGGCAAATCCTCTTAAAAAAGAATGGTTTGCATCAAAAAAATCGAAGGATGCAATGATGGTCGTTCATACGGGAAAACATTTCCTTCAAATCCCCGGCCCGAGCAACGTTCCCGACCGCGTTTTGCGCGCAATGGACATGCCGACGATTGACCATCGCGGCCCCGAATTCGCCGAGATGGCGCTCGGTATCCTTGAGGACTGCAAAACCATTTTCCGCACCAAGAACCCGGTGATGATCTATCCCTCGTCCGGTACCGGCGCGTGGGAGGCCGCCATCGTCAACACGCTGTCGCCCGGCGACAAGGTGCTGGTTCCCGAGACCGGGCATTTCTCGATTCTGTGGCAAACGCTGGCCGCCAAATTCCAGATCAAGGTTGAAACCATCGCCAGTGACTGGCGCCGCGGTGCAAAAGCCGACGAAATCGAAGCGCATCTCCTCGCGGATAAGAACCACTCCATCAAGGCGGTGATGGTCGTTCATAACGAGACGTCGACCGGCGTCACCACCCGTCTGCCTGAAATTCGCAAGGCGATGGATCGTGCCAAGCATCCGGCGCTCTTGATGGTCGATGTCGTGTCCTCGCTCGGCTCGATCGATTACCAGCACGATGCGTGGGGCGTAGACATTGCGGTGGCCGGATCGCAAAAGGGTCTGATGATGCCGCCGGGTCTCAGCTTCAACGCCGTGTCGGACAAGGCACTCGCGGCTTCGAAGACCAACGCGATGCCGCGCTCCTATTGGGATTGGAATGAAATCCTGAATGCTAACAAGAGCGGTTCATGGCCTTACACCCCGGCGACCAATCTTCTCTATGCCCTGAGGGAAGCGCTCACGATGCTTCAGGAGGAAGATTTGGAAAACGTGTTTGCGCGTCACGCGCGGCATGCCGCGGCGACTCGCGCGGCGGTTCGCGCCTGGGGCCTGGATACAGTGTGCGCCGAGCCGCTTGAGCATTCGCCGGTCACCACCGCTGTGCTGATGCCGGACGGCTTCGACGCGGACAAATTCCGCGCCGTCACGCTCGACAATTTCGATCTGTCGCTCGGCACTGGTCTCAGCAGACTTAAGGGCAAAGCCTTCCGCATCGGGCACCTCGGCCATTTCAACGATCTGATGCTGATGGGCACCCTCGCTGGCGTCGAGATGGGGCTGAGCGTTGCGAACATTCCCCATGTCGCCGGCGGCGTGCTGGCGGCAATGGACGTGCTGAAGGCGAAGGACGAAGACACCATGCCGCTGAAACGGAGCGCGGTCGGCTGATTGAGGCGAGGGGTGCGCGCTTATGGCGCGCGCCTGTCATGCAAAGATGTTCGAAACTAAAACAAGCCGGAAAACCGGCGAGGCCAAACAGGGAGAGTTACGAATGAGAAATGTGATGACGGCGGCGGCGGTCGCGATGATGACCGCATGCGGCGTGACGGCGGCCAGCAGCGCGTGGGAGCCGACCAAGCCGATTGAAATCGTCGTGGCCGCGGGCGCGGGCGGCGCTTCTGATCAGATGGCCCGCATGATGCAGGCGGCGATCCAGAAGAACAACCTTGTCAAGGTACCGGTCGTTGTGTCGCTCAAGGGCGGCGCATCGGGTGCGGAAGCCCTGATCTACATGAAGTCGAGCGAAGGCGATCCGAACAAGGTGCTGATCGCCTATTCGCTGATTTACATGCTGCCGCTGTCGGCAAAAATTCCATTCAACTGGCGTGACCTCACCCCGGTGTCGATCATGGCGTTCGACCAGTTCGTGCTGTGGGATAATGTCGAGGGCCCCAAGACGGTGAAGGAATTCATCGACGCGGCGAAAGCCTCGAAGGATTCTCCGTTCAAGATGGGCGGCACCGGTTCGAAGCGTGAAGATCATGTCCTCACAGCTGGCATCGAAAAGAAGACCGGAACGAAATTCTCCTATCTGCCGTACAAGTCGGGTGGCGAAGCGGCGACCCAGCTTGTCGGCAAGCACACCGAATCCAACGTCAACAATCCGTCGGAGAATCTCGAAGTCTGGCGTGCCGGTCAGGTGCGGGCTTTGTGCGTGTTCGACAGTGAACGCATTTCCTACAAGACCAAGGTTACCGACACCCAGTCATGGAACGATGTGCCGACCTGCAAGGAGCAGGGCCTCGACGTGACCTATCTGATGCTGCGCGCCATGTTTTTGCCGGGCAAGGTGACGCCGGAGCAGGTCGCGTTCTACGAAGATCTGTTCAAGAAGATTACGCAGACGCCCGAATACAAGGACTACATGGAAAAGCAGGCTCTCAAGCCCGCCTTCATCACCGGCAAGGACATGGTGAACTTCCTTGAAAAGGACGACGCCGAAAACACCGCGCTCATGACCGAAGCGGGCTTCGTCGCGCAGTAAGCACCTTGATCCCGGGCGAGGCTTTTGCGCCTCGTCCGGCTCCTCACGCCTAAAATTTCTCCCGTCAGATACGGATGACGAACGAGCCATGACTTCAAATGATATCGAAATCGTCGTCGACGATCCAACCGCGCCGGCTGAGGATTCTCCTCCGGTTGCAAGCCAGCGCAGCGTCGATGCCGGCACCATGCTGGTGCTGATGGGGTTCGCGCTGCTGATGGCGTTCGACAATTACCGCACCGGCATTTCGTGGGCGTCGGACGGGCCGCAGCCGGGCTACTTTCCATTTTATCTGTCGGTGATCCTGTTTCTGGCGAGTGCTTACGGATTTGCAACCTCGTTTGTCGGCAAGCGCGCCGCGGCTGAAAAAGACAACGTATTCGTGACGCGCGACCAGCTTCGCCGCGTCATGCTGGTGTTCATTCCGACCGTGGCCTTCTGCGCGGCGACCCAGTGGCTCGGTCTTTATGTCGCGAGCTTCCTGCTGATCGTCGGGTTCATGATCTTCGTCGGAAAAATCGCGGTGTGGAAGTCGCTGCTCACGGGCATCATTTTCTCGGTGATCTCGTTCTGGGTGTTCGAAATCAAGTTCGACGTCATCATGCCGAAGGGGCCGCTTGAAGCCCTGTTCGGCTATTGAAGGGCAGACCGATGGAATCGTTTTCGCTGCTGCTTCAGGGCTTCGCCGTTCTCTTCACCTGGAAGATCATGGGGCTGATGTTGGTTGGCCTCGTGCTCGGTATTTTCGTCGGCGTGCTGCCGGGGCTTGGCGGACCTAACGGTGTCGCCATCCTGCTGCCGCTGACCTTCACGATGGATCCGACTTCGGCCATCGTCATGCTGTCCTGCATCTACTGGGGCGCGCTGTTCGGCGGCGCGATCACCTCGATCCTGTTCAACATTCCGGGCGAAGCCTGGTCGGTCGCGACCACCTTCGACGGCTATCCGATGGCACAGCAGGGCAGGGCGGCTGAGGCTTTGACCGCGGCTTTCACTTCATCCTTCATCGGATCGCTGGTGGCGGTGTTGATGATTACATTCCTGGCGCCGAGCATCGCGTCCTTCGCGCTGAGATTCGGTCCGCCGGAATTCTTCGCGGTGTATCTTCTGACATTCTGTTCCTTCGTCGGTCTCGGCCGCGAGGACAAGCACAAGACCGTCATTTCGATGGCGCTCGGCCTGCTGATCGCGGGCATCGGCATGGACACCGTATCGGGCACGCTGCGCATGACCTTCGGCTCTAACGATCTGCTTCGCGGCATCAACTTCCTCGTCGCGGTGATCGGCCTGTTCGGCATCAGCGAAATCATGCTGACCATGGAAGAGCGTCTGGCGCTCAAGGGCCATGCCGCCGCGATCAGCCCGCGCGTCGTGTTCAAGGTGTCGCGCGAAATGCCGCGCTACTGGGCGACGCTGCTGCGCTC
>DASWQB010000098.1:0-5757 GCA_036398335.1 Afipia sp.
GTAGCCGACATGCGCGCCCATCGCGCAGCCCGCGATCAGGCAGCCCTCGATCAGCAAATGCGGATCGTGCCGCATGATCTCGCGGTCCTTGCACGTGCCTGGCTCGGATTCGTCCGCGTTGACGACGAGATAACTCGGGCGTCCGTCGGCATTGTCCTTGGGCATGAACGACCATTTCATGCCGGTCGGGAATCCCGCCCCGCCCCGCCCGCGCAGGCCAGACGCCTTCATCTCGGTGACGATCCAGTCGCGGCCCTTGTCGAGGATGGCCTTGGTGCCGTCCCATCCGCCACGCGCGCGCGCGCCTTTCAGGCCCCAGTCACCCTGGCCGTAGAGATTGCGGAAGATGCGATCCTTGTCGTCGAGCATATCTTGCGTCCTGACCGATCAGCGCCGGGTCTGTGTGTAGGCTAAACCTGCGGCCATCGCGCCGAACGCGACAGCCCAGCTCAGGCTCGATTCAATTCCGGTTTTGAGCACGTAGAAATTCAGCACGAAAATGAATATCGCCGCGCACAGCGTATGGAACAGGATGTGGCGCAGTCTGGCGCTGTCCATCATTTGTCCTTCCGCGTCGCGTCATCGGCTGGAGGCTTCGGTGCCGGGCGCTCCTGCACATTGGCAACTTCCGTCTGCTTCTTGGGCTCATTGTCGGTCAGCGCGGGCTTGTTCGGTGCGCGCTCATCATTGGCGGGCCTTGTGATGTCGCCGGTCAACGTGCGCGCCCCGCCGGCGGGCGCAGCAAATTGACGATCGATCTGGGGACCGGGCTTTGGCGGATTGCCGGAGGCAAATCCGTCGAGCACCTTGTTGAAGCTTTCCGGCGTCAGATCCTCGTAGACATCCTTCCAGATCATCGCCATCGGCGCATTCACGCAGGCGCCGAGACACTCGACCTCTTCCCAACTGAAATCGCCGTCGTCGGACAGATGCAGCGGATCGTGATGGATGCGGTGCTTGCAGACTTCGATCAGTTCGCCCGCGCCGCGCAGCATGCAGGGCGTGGTGCCGCAGACCTGCACGTGCGCCTTCTTGCCGACCGGCGAGAGCTGGAACATCGTGTAGAACGTCGCAATTTCCATCACGCGGATATGCGCCATGCCGAGCAGATCGGCGACATAACGGATCGCCGCTTCCGATACCCAGCCCGCGTTCTGCTCCTGCGCGCGCCACAGGATCGAAATCACCGCCGACTGCTGACGGCCGGGCGGAAACTTCTCCATCTGCTTCTTCGCCCACGCCAGATTCTCCGCGCTGAACGCGAAGCTCTCGGGCTGGGTTTCTTTCGGGGCCAAACGGCGGACGGCCATGGTTTAGTCTTTCAATCTCACAACGTCATTCCTCATTGAGCATATCGCTGAGTCATGGCGCGGCGTGCGTTGCCTGAATTCATACCAAAGATGCGCTGCTGCCAGAACGCGCTGGCGGTCGCGAACACATTATAGCCGACATGCGAGGCGACCTTGATGCGGTCGAGCATTTTGAGATCGTTGAGCGGCTCAAAGCGGTCGGTTGCCGGATCGTGAACGATCGCCTGCATCGGTGTCTGCTCGAGGATAAAGCGCGACACAGCATGCGTCGGATCGTTGCCGTGCTCCTCGCAGATCACCATGGCGTCGGTCGCAAGCAAACGCGCGCCGCCCTTGATGGCGTCGATCTCGACGCCCTCGACATCGAGCTTCACCAGATATTTTCCCTGCGCCGCGATGCGCCCGTCATCGATCAGATCATCGAGCGACAGCACGGTGACTTCCTCGCCATTCGCGTCAGCGCCGCCCGCGATGCTGAAGGCTTCGTGCTTGGTGCCGGACAGGCGCGCGGTGCCGCGCTCCGACCCGATCGCGGCGTGGATCGGATAAAACCGGCTGCCGTTGATCCTGGCGTTATGCGCAAGGCGCGGAAAATTCTTCGACGACGGCTCAAGCGCGATCGACTTGTGCGAGCCAAATCTGGGGCTCGATACCAGCACCGACCAATAGCCGTAATTGGCGCCGCAATCGATCAGCGTGTAATCGACATCTTGCGAGTCGAGCAGCAACAGCTCGAGTTCGTCTTCATACTTGAACGTGCGGTTGAGCAGCTTGCTCCAGTAACCGTCGCCGTAAGGAAACGAGAACACCGCGCCCGGGTTGAGATGAATGTTGATGTCACGCTCGGGCAGCAGTTTCTTCAAAAGATTCGCGCAATCATTGTAGCCACGGTGCGAGATCAGCGCGCCGACCTTCGATCCCGCCGTGAGCGCGTAGCCGATGCCGCGCTCCCATGCGTTCGCACCGGACATCGCGCCGGTGTTGCGATCGAACTGGATCGGCGCAGTCATCACCGGTCCACCTCGCCGAACACGATGTCGAGAGAGCCGAGGATCGCGGAGACGTCCGCCAGCAGATGGCCCTTGCAGATGAAATCCATCGATTGCAGATGCGCGAAGCCCGGCGCGCGAATCTTGCACTTGTAGGGTTTATTGGTGCCATCGGAGACGAGATACACACCGAACTCGCCCTTGGGCGCTTCCACCGCGGCGTAAACTTCGCCAGCGGGGACGTGCACGCCTTCGGTGTAGAGCTTGAAATGATGGATCAGGGATTCCATCGAGCGCTTCATCTGAGCGCGGCGCGGCGGGGTGATCTTGTTGTCCTCGACCACCACCGGGCCCTGCCCGTCCGGCGCACGCAGCTTTGCGATGCACTGCTTCATGATGCGCACGGACTGGCGCATTTCTTCCATGCGGATGTGGTAGCGGTCGTAGCAGTCGCCGTTCTTGCCGATGGGAATATCGAATTCCATTTCGGCGTAGCACTCGTAGGGCTGCGATTTACGCAAATCCCACGCCGCGCCGGAACCGCGCACCATCACGCCGGAAAAGCCCCATTCCCACGCCTGCTCAAGCGTCACGACGCCGATATCCACGTTGCGCTGCTTGAAAATGCGGTTGTCGGTGAGCAGCGTTTCCAGATCGTCGCAGACTTTCAGGAACGGATCGCACCACGCCTCGATGTCGTCGATCAGCTTCGGCGGCAAATCCTGATGCACGCCGCCGACGCGGAAGAACGCGGCATGCATGCGCGAGCCGGAGGCGCGCTCGTAGAACACCATCAGTTTCTCGCGTTCCTCGAAGCCCCACAAAGGCGGGGTCAGCGCGCCGACATCCATCGCCTGTGTGGTGACGTTGAGGATGTGGGAGAGGATGCGGCCGATCTCGCAATAGAGCACGCGAATAAGCTGGCCGCGGCGCGGCACCTCGATTCCGAGCAGTTTCTCGGCGGCGAGACAGAAGGCATGCTCCTGATTCATCGGCGCGACGTAATCGAGCCGATCGAAATACGGGATCGCCTGCATGTAGGTTTTTTGCTCGATCAGCTTTTCGGTGCCGCGATGAAGCAACCCAATGTGAGGGTCCACGCGCTCGACGACTTCGCCATCGAGTTCGAGCACGAGACGCAGCACGCCGTGGGCCGCCGGATGCTGCGGCCCGAAATTGATGGTGAAGTTGCGCATGCCAGTCTGTTCGGCGTTGAGAACCTCGCTCATCAGCCACCTGCCTTTGCAGGAGGAGAATTGGGCGCGCTGGGTGCTGGCGCAGCCGCCTTTTCATCGCCCGGCAGCGGATAATCCGCGCCTTCCCATGGCGAGAGGAAATCGAATTTGCGGAACTCCTGATTGAGTTTCACGGTGTCGTACACCACGCGCTTTTCCTGATCGTCGTAACGCACCTCGACGAAGCCGGTCAGCGGGAAGTCTTTCCGCAGCGGATGGCCCTCGAAGCCGTAATCCGTCAGCAGGCGGCGCATGTCCGGATGACCGACGAAGATCACGCCATAAAGATCGTAGGTCTCGCGCTCGAACCAGTCCGCGCCGGGAAACACGCCGATGATCGAGGGCACCTGCGTGGTCTCGCTTGCGTGGCCCTTGAGGCGAATGCGGGTGTTCAGCACCGGCGACATCAGATGATAGACCACGTCGAACCGCTTCTCGCGCCCCGGATAGTCCACCGCGGTGACGTCGGTGATGTTGACGAAGCGAAACCGCGGATCGGTTTTCAGGAATGAAGCGATCTCGACGATTTTCGCCAGATCAACCGACGCGGACAACTGGCCGAACGCGACATGATAATCGAGCGCCGCGCCGGGCAGCGCGCCGACAATCGTCTGACCAAGGGCATCGAGCTTGGCTTCATCCATCGTTCAGGCCTTAGCGTTCAATCGTGCCGGTGCGGCGAATCTTCTTCTGCAGCAGCAGCACGCCGTAGAGCAGCGCCTCCGCCGTGGGCGGACAGCCCGGCACATAGATGTCGACGGGCACGATGCGGTCGCAGCCGCGCACCACCGAATAAGAATAATGATAGTAACCGCCGCCATTGGCGCACGATCCCATCGAGATCACGTAGCGCGGCTCGGGCATCTGGTCGTAGACCTTGCGCAGCGCCGGGGCCATCTTGTTGGTCAGCGTGCCGGCCACGATCATCACGTCGGATTGGCGCGGCGACGCGCGCGGCGCAAAACCGAAGCGCTCGACGTCGTAGCGCGGCATCGACACCTGCATCATCTCGACCGCACAGCAGGCCAGACCGAAGGTCATCCACATCAGGGAGCCGGTACGCGCCCAGGTGACGAGGTCATCGGCGGCGGCGACGAAAAAGCCCTTGTCGGACAGTTCGTGATTGATCTCGAGAAAATAACGGTCGTCAGCGCCGACCGGCTGTCCGGTGCGGGGATCCAGAATACCGGTCGCCGGCTGGGACACAGCCGGGGAAACGGACTGCACTGGTGCAATGTTTGAAGAATTGGGGCTCAATCCCATTCAAGTGCACCCTTTTTCCACTCATAGGCAAAACAGATGGTCAGAACGCCTAGAAACACCATCATCGACCAGAACCCGGCGACACCGAGCTTGCCGAAGGTAATCGCCCACGGAAACAGGAAGGCGACTTCCAGATCGAAAATGATGAAAAGGATCGCGACCAGATAGAACCGCACGTCGAATTTCATGCGGGCGTCGTCGAAAGCATTGAAGCCGCATTCGTAGGCGGACAACTTTTCCGGATCTGGCTGCTGATAGGCCACCAGAAACGGCGCAACCAGAAGCGCCAGACCGATCACGGTCGCGACTCCGATAAACACCACAAGTGGCAGATAGTTCTGCAGGATTCCGCCCATTGGGGACCCTCGTGCGACATGGATGTTCCACGGATTCGCAGAACATTGGAATGGTTCGAAGGGAATAGCGCAGCGCAACACGGAGGGCAAGACAAGGCTTCGCGACAGTGGATTGCGCCTTTGGTACCCCTGCTGCGATCCTGCCGCAGGGGTATACGAACTCACCGCCGGGACGCCCGGCCCGTCAGGTCAGCGCGTCCGCGACCGCTTTGCCGCAAGCTACCGTGTCCGCCTTGCCGCCGAGGTCGCGGGTGCGCAGTTTCTCCTGCGCCAGCACCTTCTCGATCGCCGAGACAATGGCCTTGGCCGCATCAGGTTCACCCAGATGATCGAGCATCATCGCCGCCGACCAGATCTGCGCGATGGGATTGGCGATGCCCTGCCCGGCGATATCCGGCGCGGACCCATGCACCGGCTCGAACAGCGAGGGGAATTTCCGCTCAGGGTTGAGGCTGCCCGAAGGAGCGATGCCGATGGTGCCGGTGCAGGCCGGTCCCAGATCGGACAGGATATCGCCGAACAGATTGGAGCCGACCACGACGTCGAAACGGTCCGGGTTCAGCACGAAATGCGCGACCAGAATATCGATGTGATACTTGTCCCA
>DASWQB010000099.1:0-5511 GCA_036398335.1 Afipia sp.
CCGGCGGCTGCACCGCGTTCGATGCCAACGGCTTAACGTCGGTCGGTTTCCCTGTCTTCGTTCAATGGCGCGGTGACGACATCGTGACCGTTTATCCGCCGGAAGTCGCGAAGGCTCCCGCCTATTGGCTGGGCAAGGAAGTGAAGTGATCGAACTGACATCCGCGCGGGGCACCGAACGATGATCGCGATCATTCAAGCCCTGACGGATGGTATCCTTGTCGGCGGTGTCTACGGCGTTATCGCGGTCGGTCTTTCGCTTGTCTTCGGAGTTCTGGGCATCGTGAACTTTGCGCAAGCGGAGTTCATGATGCTCGGGATGTATGCGGCCTGGTTTGCGTGGCGTTATCTTGGGCTCGATCCGCTGATCGGTGCCGGACTCTCTTTCGTTGCCGTCTTCTGCCTTGGCGTGCTGGTTCAGCGTTTCCTGATCCAGCGTGTCATGAAGGCACCGCCGGTCGCGCAGATCTTTCTGACCGTCGGTGTCCTTATCGTGCTTGAGAACACAGCATTGCTGCTGTTCGGGCCTGATTCCAGGACAGTGAGGACGATTTACCAGACCACCGCCCTTACCATCGGGCCGATCTTTATCTCGATCAGCTACCTTGCCGCGTTCATCGCCGCGGTGATCGTCTCCGTTGGCTTGTGGTTCGTGCTTGCGAAAACCTGGCTCGGCCGCGCGATCCGGGCCACCGCACAAAATCCGATGGCGGCGGTGCTGTTCGGTGTCGACACCAAATGGGTCTACGCGATCGCTTTCGGGCTCGGCACCGGACTGTCGGCGCTCGGTGGCGGGATCGTGCTGTCCTATTCGTCCGTCAGCCCCACCAGCGGTTCGCAATACGTGGTGCTGATGTTTACCGTGGTCGTGCTCGGCGGACTGGGCAGCGTCATGGGCGCACTGGTCGGCGGCCTGATCGTCGGCATCATTCAGTCGCTCTCGACGCTGATCATGCCAATACAGCTTCAGAACCTTGCTCTCTTCACGATTTTCATCGCTTTGCTGGCGTTCCGGCCACAGGGTTTGCTCGGAAGCACGTCGCGATGATCCGTTCACTCATGCTCATCGCTGTCGTGACCGCCGTTTCGCTGGTGCTCGGCGCCGTGCTGGAGCCGCGCGGCTATGCCGTCCGCGTGGTTTGCCTGATTCTGCTGGCGGCCTCGCTTGGTCAGTGCTGGAATATTGTCGGCGGCCTTGCCAATCAGATTTCACTGGGCCATGCGGCTTTCTTCGGGGTCGGCGCCTATACATCAACCATGCTGCAGATCAATCATGGTCTGTCGCCCTGGATTGGATTGCCGATCGGAATGCTGCTGGCGGCCATTGTCGGCATTCTCATTTCGATTCCCACCATGCGGCTTAAGGGAGCGTATTTTTCGCTGGCGACACTCGCTTTCGGCGAAGCCTGTCGCATTGTCGCGACGGCGGCGACAGGACTGACCGGCGGGCCGCAAGGCGTGTCCGTGCCTTTCCTCGGCAATTCATGGGCCATGATGCAGTTTCGCGGAGCAGGGGCGTATATTCCCATTTTCGCGGGCTTCTTTGTTATCGTGTCGATCTCGTTCCTGCTGCTGGCGCACGGGCGGATTGGATACATGCTTCGCGCGATCCGTGAGAACGAGGATGCGGCGGAGGTTGCGGGCATCAACACGCTCGGCGTTCGTCTGACGGGCGCGGCTATTTCCGCTGCGCTGACAGCCGCTGCGGGAACGTTATTCGCCCAATTCACGTTCTTCATAGATCCGGACATCGTGTTCAACACGACCAGTATCTCCATTCGCGCTGCGTTGATTGCAATTCTTGGCGGTGTCGGCACATTGGCGGGACCGATCATCGGCGCGCTCATTATCGTGCCGCTTGAAGAAGTTCTCAGCGCGTATCTGTCGAACAAGGCAGCCGGCATCGCGCCGCTGATCTTCGGATTCATCCTGATCGGAATCGTCGTCTGGCGGCCGAACGGCCTGGCATCCCTGTTTATCAAAAAGCGGGGAGGAGCATGACTTCCATCCTCGATGTCTCAGGGTTGACCGTTCGCTTCGGAGGCCTTGTCGCGTTGTCGAATGTCAGCTTCGCGGTGCAGCCCGGCGAAATCATCGGATTGATCGGACCAAACGGCGCGGGCAAGACCACGCTTTTCAGTTCTCTGGTTGGCCTCAATCGCCTCAATGCGGGTGAAATCCGCTTCGAGGGCGAGAGGATCGATGGTTTGCGTCCCTATCGGATCGCGCGTGCCGGGATGACAAAAACGTTTCAGAACACCGCGCTGTTTCCGGCGATGACGCTGTTCGAGAATGTCGTCACCGCCGCCGCCGTTCGTCTGCCTCTTAAGGACGCGCAGGCGCTGGCGTGGGAGTGCCTGAAGAAAGTCGGTCTGGAAAGCGCCGGCGATATCGACGTGGACGATTTGACGTTTCCTCAAAAGGCGCTCGGCGAGGTTGCGCGCGCGCTGGCGACAGCGCCGAGAGTTCTGCTGCTTGACGAGGTGATGGCGGCGCTGACGCCTTTGGAGATGGATGCGGTGGTTGCGACGCTGCGCGATCTGCGGGATCGCGAGGGCATCACGCTGGTGATCGTCGAGCATCATATGCGGGCGATCATGCAGATTTCGGAGCGGATTCTGGTTTTGAATTTCGGGCAGTTGATTGCCAGCGGTTCGCCGGCCGAGGTCTCGAAAAATCCCGATGTCATTACCGCTTATCTGGGGCAGCCCGATGCTTCGCATTCGTGACCTCACCGGCGGATACGGGCAGCGGCCCGTCATCTCGGATATCTGCCTCGATGTGGCGGAAGGCGAAACCGTTGCGCTGCTCGGCGCCAACACGGCGGGTAAGACGACCTTGATCCGGGCGATCGTCGGGGCGTTGCCTGTCGTCAAGGGCAATCTCTCGTTCGACGGCCGGGATATCTTGCGCGTGCCCGGACATCAGCGCGTTGCGCTCGGCATCGCCTGCGTCCCGGAAGGCCGGCATGTCTTCGGCAAGATGAGCGTGATCGATAATCTGATGATGGGCGCTTACCATCGCCGCTCGGACAATCTCGATCCCGATCTTTCCGATTGCTTCGCGCTCTTTCCGCGTGTTCAGGAACGGCGCGCACAGGCCGCGGGAACGCTGTCGGGCGGCGAGCAGCAGATGGTTGCGATTTGCCGCGCACTGATGGCGAAGCCAAAACTATTGGTGCTGGATGAGCCCAGTCATGGTCTTGCGCCGTTGATGGTCGAGGAAGTCCATTCCGCGATCCGCAAGGTCAATGCGCGCGGCATCGGCGTGCTGCTCGTGGAGCAGAACGTCACGAGTGCGCTCAAGGTCGTGGATCGCGGTTATGTGCTGGAGAGCGGCGTCGTTGCGTTGTCCGGCACGAGCCGGGAATTGCAGGCGAATGACGAGGTGCGGCGCACCTATTTGGGAATCTAGAAAGGGAGAGCTCGTCATGACGAAGTTTACGGTCGCGGTGGTGCAGGCGGCACCGGTTGCAGGAGATACCGCGGCGACGGTTACGAAAACCGTTGGTCTTATTGCCGACGCGGAAAAGCGCGGCGCGAAGATTGCGGTGTTTCCCGAGGCTTTCATCGGCGGTTATCCCAAGGGTGCCGATTTTCACATCTTCGTCGGATCGCGCACGCCGCAAGGCCGGCAGGAGTTTGCCAATTACTGGTCGCGCGCCGTCGCCGTGCCCGGCCCGGAAACCAAGGCTATCGGAGACGCGGCGCGGGATTCGAAAATGTTCGTCACCATAGGCGTGATCGAACGGGACGGTGGAACGCTGTACTGCACGGCGTTGTTCTTCGGGCCGGACGGCGCGCTGCTCGGCAAGCACCGCAAACTGATGCCGACGGCTGCCGAACGCCTGTGCTGGGGATTTGGCGACGGTTCGACGCTGACGACCGTGGATACCCCATGGGGCGCGATGGGAGCGGTAATCTGCTGGGAAAATTACATGCCGCTTTTGCGGATGGCGATGTACAGCAAAGGCATCGCGATTTATTGCGCGCCGACGGCGGACGATCGCGATAGCTGGGCATCGACCATGCAGCATGTTGCGCTTGAGGGGCGATGCTTCGTGCTCTCATCCTGTCAGTATCTGACGCGCTCGGACTTTCCTCAGGACATGCACAACCAGATTACCGATGAAAAGGATCACGTGCTGATGCGCGGCGGGAGCGTCATCATCGATCCGCTGGGCCGTATTCTGGCGGGTCCGGATTTCAGCGGCGAGACGATTTTGACGGCCGAACTCGACTCGGAGGATATCCCGCGCAGCCAGTTCGATTTCGACGCGGTCGGGCACTATGCGCGTCCGGACGTTTTCAAGCTGATCGTCAACGAGCAGCCGATGCCAGCCGTGGTTCAACTGGCTGCGGAGTGAAAGCGCGATGGTTTTCCATGTCGAATATCCCCGGACTGTTCCGGCGCGCAAGCCGGAAGGCCATCAGCCCTCCGCGCCGCGTTATACGCTGCGCTGGCAGGATCCGGTCGAGACGATGGTCAGCGAATATTACGGCATTCAGAGCGCCGGCCTGAGCTGGGACCAGCAGCGGCAATTCTTTGACCATGTGCAGGCAAGCTTCGCCCATCCGGATGGACCTGCAGCCCACGAAGTCATGCGCTTCACGGATGAGGCCGGCGAGACAAATGCGGTCGTGGTCGCTTACTGGCTGGATGCGACCCGCCATGCGCGCTGGAGCCTTTTGGCGGAGTTTCCAAAATGGTTCGCCGCGAGGGAGCGAATTGCAAGCGGCGACATCGGCTACTGGAAGGAAACGATCGCGGTTCCCTACGATCGTCACGAGACGATCTATTCTGAGCCCCACTACAAGATTGGCTTTGCCCGCACGCCGAACGCTTCGATCGAAAGCATGACGACGAATGGATATTTCGGTGCGGCCCGCGACCGTGTTCCGGTTTCCGCGATCGATCCGCTCGAAAGCCCGTTGCGGCATGCACCGCCCAAGGCGCGGGTCATAAAAAGCCGCAGCCGCCGGCTGCGCGTGTCCACGCCACATAATATGACGGCGTTGCGCTCCGGCCAGTTTTGGGTCGGTGCGGGGCCCGAACAACTCGAGGATTATCAGGAAAACCTGCAACCGAAGCTGATGCGCGGCATGAACTTCCTGCTCGATAATAAAGAGGACACCGGCACGCTTACGTTGCGAGTCATGACCAATCTCGATGCCGACGGCAGGGAGCGGGCGGAGACGTCGGTGCTGGCCTATTTCCTGTCACTTGACCAACTCGAAGACTGGTCGAAATCGCACGTCACGCATCTGGATATCTATCGCCATGCCATCGCGATGAATCGCAAGTTCAAGGAAAAACGGGAAGTCGTGACTTGGCATGAAGCGTTCGTGATGCCTGCGAGTACCAGCTTCGAATATGTCAACTGCCATTCCCGAACCGGCGTGCTGCCTTACTTCGATCTTCTGGAGCCCTTTCCGGTGTAGGCTTACAGATCGGCAGAGGCACGCGGCTTGCTGGACCGGCTGTATTCGGACGACGTCGCGGCCGTAAGGGA
>DASWQB010000100.1:0-9746 GCA_036398335.1 Afipia sp.
GTGGTTCGTTTCGCGCGTTCTCAATTCGCCGTTCGGAGCGGTGATCGAGGCGATCCGCGAGAACGAGACCCGCGCGCGGGCCTGCGGATATAATGTCGAACGCGCCAAGCTGCTGTCATTCACGCTGTCCGGCTTGATCTCTGCGCTGGCCGGTACGCTATCGGCGCTTCATCTCGCGATCGTGCCGCTTGATTCACTGCATTACCAGACCTCGGGCATGATCGTGATGATGACGCTGCTTGGCGGCGCGGGCTCCTTCTTCGGACCGTTCATAGGCGCGCTGGCCTTTCTGCTGATGGAGGACGTCGTCTCGGTCTGGACCTCGCACTGGCAGATTGTCATCGGCTCGGTGTTCATCCTGTTCGTGCTGTTTTTGCCGAAGGGCATTTGGGGAACGCTGATTGCGGGGAGGGCCGAGAAATGAGTGAATCTTTGCTCTCAGTTGAGAATATTGGCCGCAGCTTCGGTGGCTTCAAGGCACTCGAAGGCATCACTGCGCGCTTCGAGCAAAATAAGGTCACGGCGGTGATTGGGCCGAACGGTGCAGGCAAGAGCACCTTCTTCAATGTGCTGTCTGGCGTGCTGATCCCGTCCACCGGCCGCATCGCATTCAAGGGCAGGGATCTCACCGGCACTCCGCAACATCGCTTCGCGCATCTTGGCATCGCGCGCTCGTACCAGATCACCAACATCTTTCCGCTTTTGACGGTACATGAAAATGTGCGTGTCGCGGCTCAGGCGCTGCGGTCGCGTTACAACATCTGGACCAACCGGAACGGATTGCACGACCTCGATGAAAAAGCCGATGCGGCGCTGAATGCGGTGGGATTACATGGCCGCCGCGATGCTGTGGCGAAATTTCTCGCGCATGGCCAGCAGCGTGCGCTGGAGATCGCGGTCGCACTGGTCGCCGATCCTGAGCTGCTTTTGCTCGACGAGCCGACCGCCGGCATGGGTCCCGAGGAAACCAAGGACATGGTGACACTGATCGAGCGTCTTGCCGCGCAGCGCACCATCCTTCTGGTCGAACATAAAATGAAAATGATCCTCGGACTTAGCGACCGTATTCTGGTCCTGCACCACGGCAAAATGATTGCCGACGGACCGCCGCAGCACATTCAGGCGGACCCCGAAGTTCGCCGCGTCTATCTGGGACAAAGTCATGGTTATGCTTGAGGTTGGGTATGCTTGAGGTCAAGGGCCTGAACGCATGGTATGGCGCGAGCCATGTGTTGCACGGCGTATCGTTTGCGGTTGAGCCGGGGGAGATCGTCGCGCTTGTCGGGCGCAACGGCGCAGGCAAGACCACGACGATCCGCACCATCATGGGCCTCATGTCGCGCGCAAGCGGACAGGTTCAATTCAGCTGCAAGGAAATTATGCCACTCGCGGCACATGACCGCTTCCGGCTGGGACTCGCCTATGTGCCGGAAGAGCGCCGCATCGTGCGCGACCTGACGGTACGCGAGAATCTCAGGCTCGGTCTGCTCGCAAGTGACAAGTCGATCAACGAGCGCGCCGCGATTGACGAGATCGCGGAAATCTTCCCGCGGCTGAAAGAGCGTCTCGATCAGCAGGGATCGACCATGTCGGGCGGTGAGCAGCAGATGCTCGCTATAGCGCGGGCGATGATTGCCAAGCCGAAGATGATTTTGCTCGACGAGCCGTCCGAAGGCATCATGCCGGTGCTGGTCGAGGAAATGGGTGCGTTGTTCCGGCGTTTGCGCGACTCCGGCGTGACGTTGCTGCTCGTCGAGCAGAACGTCGAATGGGCGCTGCGGCTGGCGAGCCGCGCGATCATTATCGATCAGGGTGAAATCGTTTATCAAAGCAGCTCGGCGGCGCTCCTTGCGGACAGGGATATTCAGGATCGCTATTGCGCCGTGTGATGCTGCGGAAAATCAAGGAACACTATCATGCAGATGAATGGCAGCGAGCGGATCGCGGCGACCAAGGAAGCCGTCTGGGCCGCGCTGAACGATCCGGAAATTCTAAAGCAGTGCATTCCCGGATGCGAAAGCCTCGAAAAGACGTCGGACAATGAAATGATCGCATCGGTGACGCTGAAGGTCGGTCCGGTGAAGGCATCGTTCAAAGGCAAGGTGACATTGTCAGATATTGACGCGCCGAACGGCTATCGCATTACTGGTGAAGGGACTGGTGGTGTTGCCGGTTTCGCCAAAGGCGGCGCCAATGTCCGTCTCGAATCGGAAACATCGGACATGACCGTTCTGCATTACGACGTGGATGCTCAGGTTGGCGGCAAGATCGCGCAACTTGGAGCGCGTCTTATTGACTCGACGGCAAAAAAGCTCGCGGGCGAGTTTTTCACGAAATTCGGCGCTGTCGTGACGGAGGCTGTCCCGTAAGAAGCAACTGCGGAACCCGACAAGTCACTGGATGATTTGCCCAAAGCCGCGCCGATGGAGTGGCCTTCTAGCCGGTTGCACAGCGCCGGACGGATGGAATATGCTCTCTTTAGAGCCGCTTTAAACTGGCCGCCGACGACAGATTCATTTCGCCCTGATGAGGGTCGATGAGTGTCGCCCTGGAGAGGGAACGCCATGAGGCCCACGCACGAGCTATGGCTCGTTCTGCTGTCTTTGCTGATGGCCTTTCAGGCCAGCTATGTCGGCTTGCATCTCGCACGCAAGATCGGAATGGCGCGCGGCATGCGCCGCCGTATACTGATCTCAATGTCCGCATTGTCGATCGCGCTTGCGATCTGGACCATGCATTTCGTCGGCATGCTGGCGGTCAATCTGCCGGTTCCGATCGATTTTCTGGTGCTTCCGACATTGTTGTCGTTTCTCATTTGTGTGCTGGTGGTCGGCGGCGCGGTGTTCGCGATGGGCACCGGCGTTCCGACGCTGCATCGCATCGGCCTCGGTGCGGTGCTGATGGGCGCCGGCATCGTCAGCATGCATTACATGGGCATGTATGCACTGCATTCCAGCATCAACATGGCGCATAGACCGGCGCTGGTTGTCGCCAGCATCGTTGTCGGCGTGGCGGCGTCGGGCTTATCGCTTTGGCTGGCTTTTGTCGGCGCGACATGGCGGTCCACCGTGATGTCCGCCGTCATCATGGCGCTGGCGATTTCCGCGATGCATTACACCGCGATGGCGGGCTTTCAAATCGTCTCGCTGTGCGAACCGGACAAGGCCGGCGCTGCACCCGTGTTGTCGCAAAGCCTGCTCGCGATCATCGTCGCGGTGGTGGCCTTTGTGGTGTCGGGATTTTTCCTGCTGACGCTGGTGCCGGAGGGCGGATTGAGCGCAAGTGCCATGCCCATGGCACCCGCGCCGCAGCAAAGCGATGCGGCACGAGAGGTTTCTTCCAAATCGCAAGCTGTTGCGGTCCCTGCCGATCCGGTGTCGTCCCTGCACCGCATTCTGCCGGTCGAAAAAAACGGCCGCCGCAGCAACATGCCCATATGGCGGGTGTTCGCGGTGCAGGCGCAGGCGCATTACACATTATTATTCGATGGCGAGACGACCTGGTTTTGTCCGCTCTCCATTTCGGAGGTGGAATCCCTTCTTGATTCCTCAACCTTCGCCCGGGTCCATCGCAGCCACATCATCAATCTTGATCGCTTCACGTTTGTGCGTCGCAGCAATGGGGAGGGCGTATTCGAGGCGTCCAGCGCGGTACCTTACAAGGTCCCTGTGGCCCGAGCCCGCCGAAGCTGGCTGAAGCAGCAATTGCAGCATCGTGTCAGCGTCGCAAAATAACGCGCGGCAATAAATAGATTGGTCTTCAATAGTTTAGTTAGGTCAAGTCTCCTTACGCATTTCGTGCAGAAGGGATGCAACTCGTGCACATGCAGGCACGTCGGTGCACTTTGCGTTGCCGGATTCGGCAACAGATTTCATATCTCGAGAAGACCACCCCGTAAGGGTGGCGTTTTCCGGGAGGACTGACGTGATACCAGGACCCTTCGTCTATCATCGGCCTTCAAGCGTCGATGAAGCCATCAAGATTCTCGCCGATCTCGGCGATGACGCCCGGCCCCTCGCCGGTGGCCATAGCCTGATCCCGATGATGAAATTGCGGATGGCAACGCCTGAGCATCTCGTGGATCTCGGCGCGCTGACCGCGCTCAAGGATATCAAGGAAGACGGCAAGACCATCGTGATCGGCGCGATGGTGACTCAGGCGCAGCTTCAGGCCTCAAGCCTCCTGTCTTCGAAGGTTCCGCTTCTCAAGGAAGCATCCCACCTGATCGCCGATCCGCAAATTCGCTACGTCGGCACGATCGGCGGCAATGTCGCCAACGGCGATCCCGGCAATGATATGCCCGCCGTGATGCAGTGTCTCGATGCGTCGTTCGTTCTCACGGGTACATCGGGTGAGCGTCAGGTCAAGGCACGGGAATTCTACAATGGTGCTTACGATACCGCTTTGCAGACCGGCGAAATCCTGACCGCTGTACGCATCCCGACACCGCCAGCCGGACACGGGTTTGCGTATGAGAAGCTCAAACGCAAGATCGGCGATTATGCGACTGCTGCTGCCGGCGTGATACTGACGATGAAGGGCGGCAAGGTCGATAGCTGCGCCATCGCGCTGACGAATGTGGCAGACACGGCACTGTTCGCCAAGGATGCTGGTGCGATCGTCGTCGGTACCGCTTGCGACGACGCCACCATCAGGAAGGCTGCGGAAGCGTCGCAGAAGATTACTTCACCGGCCGGCGACGGCCGCGGTCCGCCCGAATATCGCGCCGCCATGGCGGCGATCATGGTCGCCCGCGCCCTTGCCGCGGCGCGCAATCGCGCCAAAGGAGCTTGAACATGAGTGACACGACGCAAGAGATCGAGAAGATCGCGGTCTCCATTACCGTCAATGGCAAGAAGATGCAGCGCTTCGTCGAGCCTCGCACATTGCTGGTGCATTTCATCCGCGAAGACCTGTCGCTGACCGGAACCCACATCGGCTGCGATACTTCGCATTGCGGCGCCTGTACGGTTGATCTTGACGGCCATTCCATAAAATCCTGCACGATGTTCGCGGTGCAAGCCAACGGCGGCGCAATTAAGACTGTCGAGGGCATGGCAAACGCAGATGGCACGTTGTCAGCCTTGCAGGAGGGGTTCCGCCAGATGCATGGCCTGCAATGCGGCTTCTGCACGCCCGGCATGATTATGCGCGCCAGCGTCCTGCTGCGTGAAAATACAGATCCGACCGAAGACGAGATTCGCTACGGCATCGCCGGAAATCTGTGCCGTTGCACAGGCTATCAGAACATCGTCAAAGCCATTCAATACGCCGCCGCCAAGATCAATGGCCGCACATTCCAGGAGGCCGCAGAATGAACGAGGTCGTTCTCACCCGTGAAGCACGGGAAGCGCGTCTTGAGGGCATGGGCTGCAAGCGCAAGCGCGTTGAAGATATTCGTTTCACGCAGGGCAAGGGCACTTATGTCGATGACGTGAAACTGCCGAACATGGTGCACGGCGATTTCGTTCGCTCGCAATATGCTCATGCCCGCATCAAGAAGATCGATGCTTCGAAGGCGCTGGCATTGCCCGGCGTTCTGGCTGTGCTGACGGCGGAAGATTTGAAGCCGCTCGGGCTGCACTGGATGCCGACGCTGGCCGGTGACGTCCAGGCCGTGCTTGCCGATGGCAAGGTGTGCTTCCAAAACCAGGAAATCGCGTTCGTGGTTGCGGAGAACCGCTATATCACCGATGACGCGATTCAGCTTGTCGAGGTTGAATACGAGCCATTGGAGGTTCTGGTCGATCCGTTCAAAACGATGCTGCCCGACGCGCCGATTATTCGCGAGGATATCGCTGAGAAGAAAACCGGCGCGCACGGGCCACGCAAGCATCCCAATCACATTTTCGAATGGACGATTGGTGACAAGACGGGGACCGATGAGGTCTTCAACAAGGCTGAAGTCACGATCAAGGAAATGATTAGCTACCATCGCACGCATCCGTCTCCGCTGGAGACCTGCCAGTGCATGGCGTCGTTCGACAAGATCAAGGGTGAACTCACCGTTTACGGCACCTTCCAGGCGCCGCATGTGGTGCGCACCGTGGCCTCGCTGCTGTCGAAGATTCCCGAGCACAAGATTCACGTTATCGCCCCCGATATCGGTGGTGGCTTCGGCAACAAGGTCGGTGTCTATTCCGGCTATGTCTGCGCGATTGTCGCCTCCATCGTTACCGGCGTTCCGGTGAAGTGGGTCGAGGACCGCATGGAGAATCTCTCCACCACGTCGTTCGCGCGTGACTATCACATGACGACGGAAATCGCCGCGACAAAGGACGGCAAGGTGACGGCTCTGCGCGTGCATGTGCTGGCCGATCACGGCGCGTTCGACGCCTGCGCCGATCCGTCGAAATGGCCGGCGGGTTTCATGAATATCGTGACGGGCTCTTATGATTTTCCGGTCGCGCATCTGGCCGTCGACGGTGTCTATACCAACAAGGCGCCGGGTGGCGTTGCCTATCGCTGCTCGTTCCGCGTCACTGAGGCGGCTTACTGTATCGAGCGCGCGATGGACATCCTTGCCCACAAGCTCGGCATGGATCCCGCCGAACTGCGAATGAAGAACTTCATTCGCCGCGAGCAGTTTCCATATCACTCGGCACTTGGCTGGGAGTATGATTCCGGCGACTATCACGTGGCGATGCAGAAGGCGATGGACGCCATCGACTACAAGGGTCTGCGGGCCGAGCAGAAAGCCAAACAGGAGGCTTTCAAGCGCGGCGAGACGCGCGAGATCATGGGCATCGGCACCACCTTCTTCACGGAAATTGTCGGAGCGGGTCCCTCGAAGAACTGCGACATTCTCGGCGTGGCAATGTTCGACTCCGCCGAAATCCGCATTCATCCGACCGGCTCGATCATTGCCCGCATGGGCAGCAAGAGCCAGGGGCAGGGCCACGAGACCACCTGGGCACAGATCATCGCCACCGAACTGGGTATTCCATCCGACGACATAATGATCGAGGAGGGCAACACCGACACCGCGCCTTATGGTCTCGGCTCCTACGGCTCGCGTTCGACGCCCGTCGCCGGTGCCGCCATCGCAATGGCCGCGCGCAAGATCAAGAACAAGGCGCAGATGATCGCGGCGCACATGCTCGAGGTCTCCGAATACGATCTTGAATGGGACATTGACGGCTTCCGCGTCAAGGGCAATCCCGAACGATCCAAGACTATGAAGGAGATCGCATGGGCGGCGTACAATTCGCCCCCTCCGGGTCTTGAGCCTGGCCTAGAAGCGGTGAACTATTACGATCCGCCGAACATGACGTATCCCTTCGGCGCGTATTTCTGCATCATGGATATCGATGTCGATACCGGCGTCGCCAAGACACGGCGCTTCTATGCGCTCGACGATTGCGGCACCCGCATCAACCCAATGATTATCGAGGGTCAGGTGCATGGCGGCCTCACCGAGGCGTTCGCAATCTCGATGGGTCAGGAGATTTCCTACGATACGACGGGCAATGTGGTCGGCGCGTCGTTCATGGATTTCTTTATCCCGACTGCGGTGGAGACGCCAAAATGGGAAACCGATTTCACCGTGACCCCGTCGCCGCATCATCCGATCGGGGCCAAGGGCGTCGGCGAAAGTCCCAATGTCGGCGGCGTGCCGTGTTTCTCCAACGCCGTGAACGATGCGTTCACATTCCTCGGTGCGTACAATTTGCCGATGCCGCATTACCCGCACCGCCTGTGGCAGACCGCCCGGCAGCTTGGAGTTTGAAAACGCGGACGTTGAAGGACATATTGTCATCATGAGCGGAACTCTGGCTCGCGCGGAGATCGCCGAACGGCTCGCGGGCGTCGGATACGTCGCCGATCCGGGCCTTGCAACGGCGCTTGCGCTGATGGATATGCTGGGACGTCCGCTTCTGCTGGAAGGCGAGGCGGGCGTCGGAAAGACCGAGGTGGCCAAGGCGCTCACAGCGCTGCATGGCGTCGAACTGATCCGGTTGCAATGC
This sequence comes from Afipia sp., assembly GCA_036398335.1. Classification (GTDB taxonomy): domain Bacteria; phylum Pseudomonadota; class Alphaproteobacteria; order Rhizobiales; family Xanthobacteraceae; genus Afipia. The sequence continues at coordinate 7,968 of DASWQB010000100.1, forward strand.
TATGAGGGTCTTGATCGCAACGAGGCGTTGTACGAGTGGAATTATCAAAGCCAGTTGCTCGCGATCAAGATTAGCGAAGGTGGCGATGCGAAGCAAATTGAAGAGCAGATTTTTTCGGAAAAATATCTGCTTGAGCGCCCACTGCTGGCCGCGATCCGCCGCGATGTTGCGCCGGTTTTGCTGATCGACGAGATCGACCGGGCCGATCAGGAGTTCGAGGCGTTCCTGCTTGAGCTTCTGTCCGATTATCAGATCTCCATTCCCGAACTCGGCACCATCCGCGCCAAGACCATTCCGCGCGTGGTGCTGACCTCGAACGGAACGCGCGAGTTGTCCGATGCGCTGCGGCGGCGCTGCCTGTATCACGCCATCGATTTTCCGGACGTCGATCGCGAGGCGCGTATTCTGCTGGTGCGCGTGCCGGGCATCGACACAGCCTTGGCATTGCAGATCGCTCGTCTGGTCGAGCGCATCCGCAAGGAGGATTTGTCGAAGACGCCCGGCGTCGCTGAAACGCTCGACTGGGCGGCGGCCTTGGTCGGCCTCGGCGTCACGCGGCTCGATCAGGACCGGGAGGCGGTGTTCGACACGCTGTCCTGCGTGCTGAAGACACGCGAGGATCGCTCGCGCATCACCCGTGAAGTGTCCGACCGTCTGGTCGGAAAGGTAGCGTAACATGGCTGCGCTGCACAAATCGTCCCGTATCGATATCGGCTTCTCGATCCGTCTGCGCGTGGCCGGCTTCCTGCGCACATTGCGCGACAACGGATTCAAGGCTGGTCTTGCGGAAAGCCGCGACGCCCTGGCGATCGTTTCGAACGCGGACATGGATCGGCCCTCGTCGGTGAAGCCCGCGCTGAAGGCACTTCTCTGCAGCCGCCGCTCGGACTGGGATACGTTCGACGATCTGTTCGACGCATTCTGGCTCGGGCGGGGCGTGAAAACGCGGGCGACGTCGCAGATTTCGCGATCATCATCGAAACAGACCATGCCGCATGCTCCGCGCGAACGCGACACACGCAATTCGGAGACTGGTCTTGCCGGCGATGTCGAGCGGCGTTCGGGCGAGCAGGACGATGACGATGCCGACCCAAAGGGCAAGCGCGAAGGCGCCAGCCGTTTCGATAATCTGGGCCAGATCGATTTCCGCAAGATCAACGATCCGGACGCTTTCGCGCAAGCTAATGCACTGGCTGAGCGGCTGGCCCGCACGATGCGCGCGCGCATCACGCGTCGCGATCGAAAATCCAAGCGCGGGCGGCAGATCGACCTTCGTCGCACCATCCGCGCCAGCCTTCCGACCGGCGGCGTGCCGATCGATCTCGTTCGCCGCCGCCGGCAGCACAAGCCGCTGCGTCTTGTCGTGCTGCTCGATGCGTCAGGCTCAATGAGCCTTTATACGGCTGTGTTCGTGCGCTTCGTTCACGGCATTCTCGATCATTTCCTCGAGGCCGATGCGTTCCTGTTTCACACTCAGCTCGTGCATGTGTCGGACGCGCTGCGCGAGAAGGATGCCGGGCGGGCACTCGACCGGCTCGGTCTGATGGCGCAGGGCGTCGGCGGCGGCACCAAAATCGGCGAGAGCCTTGCGACTTTCAACAAGTGGCATGCCGCCCGCGTTATCCATTCACGCACCTGCGTGATGATCTTGTCCGATGGTTACGACACTGGCGAACCCGAACAACTGGGCGCCGAGATGGAGAAATTGCGTAAGTGCTGCAAACGTATTGTCTGGCTCAACCCGATGATCGGCTGGGAGGGTTATGAGCCGTCCGCGCG
>DASWQB010000101.1:0-2441 GCA_036398335.1 Afipia sp.
CCCGTGACAAGGGCGACCTTGCCAGCAAAATCCTGAGCCATTTTCTGTCTCCTTTTTCGCATGCCTCCTGACGCGAGACCGTCACCCATCCGGCGACGCTAGTCCCGATGAACGACTGATCGGAGGGGCATCATGCGATACGGCTCACAATTACGGGTCGCTCCCCTTGATGACAAAAGGTGATTTCAGTATGCGGTGATGAATGGAATAGGATAATCATGGCCCCACCCACGCTTCCGCATCTCGTCACATTTCTCGCCGTTGCTAGGCTGCTGAGCTTCCAGAAGGCATCCAGCGAGTTGAACCTTTCGACCTCCGCCGTGAGCCATGCCATCCGGACCCTCGAAGAACGGCTTGGGGTGAGCCTGTTCAATCGGACGACCCGCAGCGTTGCCTTGACTGAGGCGGGTGAGCATCTTCTCGGTCGCCTCGAGCCTCTGCTCAACGATGTGGGCGGTGTGGTGGACGAGATGAATCTGTTTCGAGACCGCCCCTCAGGTCGCTTGCGAATCAATACGTAGCGCCATGCGGCCCACCTCGTCGTCGTACCGCTGATGGCACGCTTTCTTGCGGCATTTCCCGACATCACGCTCGACTTCGTGGACGACAATGGAATCATCGACATTGTCGGCGCTGGCTTCGACGCTGGAATCCGCTTTCTGGAAAGCGTGCCGGAAGACATGGTGGTTGTTCCACTTGGCAGAGATTGCCGCTTCGCGGCGGTCGCCACCCCAGCCTGGTTCGATGCCAACGGACCAGTGCTACACCCCAACGACCTGCTTCCCCATGAATGCGTTCGCTACCGCTTTCCGAGCGGCCGCATTTTCCGGTGGGAGTTCGAAAAGGACGGGCAGCGCATCGATCTCGACGTCAAGGGTCGCGTGTCGGTAGGCGATCAGGATCTCGCTCTCGCCGCCGCGATCGACGGCATCGGGCCGGCATTCATTTTTGAGGACGTTGCGCGGGATGCGATTGCGTCAGGCCAACTGGTCCGCGTGCTGGACGACTGGTGCCCACGATTTGCAGGACCCGTACTCTACTATCCGCAGCAGCGCCGCGTTTCTTCGGCACTGCGGACCTTCATCGACATGGCGCTTGGTCACGGGTGATCGGGAAAGTCACCGCTGAAGTTCGCCGCTGACAGGCTCGCGACAATGTCGGGCCGAGGTGCCAATTCGCACGCGAAAGCGCCCTTTCTTAAAAGTGACATTATCCGATCTGCCTCAACACCTCGTCCTGTTCTTTCCTTTTGATCCAAGCCTGACGCCGCCTCATAAGTTAATCGGACCACAGAAACGCGAGCAAACTAACCGCGCGCGCGACTACACGCGAGGTCTGCATGTATAAGTCAAATCTGTCCGTGACGGATGGGAGAAGGAGGAAGTAATGGCAGATCAGCGAGTAGCAATCATTACAGGAGCATCTCGCGGAATTGGTGCGGCGGTTGCCAAACGTCTTGCCAAGGATGGCTTCACTGTCGCCATCAACTATGCTGGCAGCGCTCCAGAGGCCGAGGCGCTCGCGGGCAAGATAGTCAGCGCTGGCGGCAAGGCGCTCACGGTGCAGGCAGACGTCAGTGATCCAAAGGCTGTTCTGCGGATGTGGGACAAGGTCGAAAGCGATGTGGGCGGCGTCGATGTACTGGTGAACAATGCCGGCATCATGAAGCTGGCGAAGATCGCCGAGGGCGACGACGCGCTGATCGACAGCCAGATCGCGATCAACCTGAAGGGCAGCCTCTACACCATGCGCGAGGCAGCCAAGCGGCTTCGTGACGGCGGGCGGATCATCAACTTCTCGACCAGCGTGGTCGGCCTCAAGCTTGAGACCTATGGCGTCTATGCCGCCACCAAGGCTGCGATCGAATTGCTGACCGGCGTCCTCTCCAAGGAGCTGCGTGGCCGCAGCATCACCGTCAACGCCGTGGCGCCGGGACCGACGGCCACCGCGCTGTTCCTCAATGGAAAGTCGCCCGAACTCATCGAGCACATGTCGAAGATGAACCCGCTGGAGCGGCTCGGCACGCCCGAGGACATCGCCAACGCGGTGTCCTTCCTCGCCGGTCCCGACGGCGGCTGGATCAATGGCCAGGTGCTGCGCGCCAACGGCGGGATGGTCTGAACCGCAGACAGACGACGTCAACTCTCTCTTTGGGAAGGATCGCGGTTCGTGAGCAACAAAATCATCCTCGTCACGGGTTCGTCGAGCGGCTTCGGCCGGCTGACCGCCGAAGCCCTCGGCCGCGCCGGCCACACCGTCTACGCCTCGATGCGCGACGTCGCCGGTCGCAACGCCAACAACGCCGCCGAACTGTCGGCCATCGCCGGCAGCGACATCCGCCCGATCGAACTCGACGTGCAGGCCGAACCATCGGTCAACGCCGCGATCGAGAAGATCATCGCCGAGAGCGGCCAGATCGATGTCGTCGTCCACAATGCCGG
>DASWQB010000102.1:0-1502 GCA_036398335.1 Afipia sp.
GGAAGCCCGGGCCGAAAAGGACGCGCTGATCGGCGAGCTCGAACAGGCCAAGGCGATCTCGGACGAAGCGCGCCACCGCGCGGAAGCGGCGAACGTGTCCAAATCGCGCTTCCTCGCGCAGATGAGCCATGAGCTACGCACGCCGCTGAATGCGATCCTTGGTTTTTCCGAAGTGATGAAAAGCGAGATTTTCGGCGCGCACGCAGTGGCTGTTTACAAAGATTACTCCGCCGACATTCACAATTCAGGCGTGCATCTGCTCAACCTCATCAACGAAATTCTCGACCTGTCGCGCATCGAAGCCGGACGCTATGAATTGAACGAGGAGCCAGTGTCGCTGGCGCATGTGGTGGCGGATTGTCATCATCTGCTCAAGCTGCGCGCCTCCAGCCGCAACATCGTCATCCACGAGATGTTCGAAGAGGACATGCCGAAGCTGTGGGGGGACGAGCGCGCGACGCGCCAGATCGTGCTCAATCTGCTTTCGAACTCGATCAAATTCACGCCGCAAGGCGGCGAGATATGGCTCAAGGTGGGATGGACCGCGTCCGGCGGGCAATATCTCAGCGTCAAGGACAACGGACCGGGTATTCCCGAAGAGGAAATCCCGATCGTGCTCGCCTCGTTCGGCCAAGGCTCGAACTCGATCAAATCCGCCGAACAGGGCGCGGGACTCGGCCTGCCGATCGCCAAAAGCCTGATCGACATGCATGGCGGCACATTCACGCTGAAATCGAAGCTGCGCATCGGCACCGAAGTGATCGTGACGTTTCCGCCGGAGCGGGTGATGAGCGCGCTGGCGCCGATGGTGCAGGAAGCACCGCCGCTACGACCGGATTCCATGCCAAGCGAGAAAAGCCGGCCGCGGCATAAGCCGATCATGAGCGCAGGCACGGGACTGTAAGAGAACTATTCAGATGAAGTGCGCAGACAGGGCGTTTTCGAGCGAAGCGGGTGCCGGTTCGCGTGAAAAAAACGCCTCAAATCATAAAGCTGGTACGGCGTGACACGTTTGTTGATAGCAATGGCTGTTTTGGTGGCGAGCGCGGGCTCGATACTCGCGGTGCAGGAACCCGCGGCGTTTCACGGCGTCGCGCGTTCGATGTTGAAAACCATCAGCCTGCACCTTGGCCGCAACAATCCGCGCGCTGTCGAGATCACGCGCGCGCCGAATGGCGACTTCGCGCTGCGTGCCAGGATCAACGGCACGGCGAGCCCGATGGTGATCGACACCGGCGCGACGTCGGTTGTTCTGACCTATGAGACCGCAAAGGCCGCCGGACTGCCGATCGAACTTGCGAATTTCGACACGGAAATTGAAACCGCCGGCGGGCGCGTGAAAGCGGCGCGGCTGACGCTGGATAGTCTGGCGGTCGGCAAGCTCGAGGAATTGTCGGTACCGGCGCTGGTGGTCCCGCGCGGCCAGATGAAATCCAATCTGCTCGGCATGAGCTTCCTCAACCGGCTCGAAAGCTGGGAAGTGCACCCGGACAAATTATTGC
>DASWQB010000103.1:0-4311 GCA_036398335.1 Afipia sp.
CCTGCGCGCCTTCGGCTCGACCTTCCTGATTTTCAGCGACTATATGCGCCCGCCGATCCGGCTCGCCGCCCTGATGCGGTTGCCGGTATTTCATGTCTTCACGCACGATTCCATCGGCGTCGGCGAAGACGGCCCCACCCATCAGCCGGTCGAGCAACTGGCGGGCTTGCGCGCCGTGCCGGGCCTCGTCACCCTGCGCCCGGCCGACGCCAATGAGGTGCGCGAAGCCTATAAGGTGATCTTCGGCCTGAAGGACCAGCCCGCCGCGCTGGTTCTTTCCCGCCAGCCGCTGCCTGTATTTGACCGCAGCATCTATGGCTCAGCCGAAGGCGTTGCGCGCGGCGCATATATTTTGGCCGACAGCGATGGCGTGCCGGATGTAATTCTGATCGGGACCGGCAGCGAGGTGCAGCTTTGCGTCGGAGCTTACGAAACGCTGAAGGTCCGCGGCATCAAGGTGCGCGTCGTCAGCATGCCGTCGTGGGATTTGTTCGAAAAGCAGGACACGGCCTATCGCGACAGTGTGCTGCCGCCGCAGGTCAAGGCCCGCGTCTGCGTCGAACAAGGCTCGGTGATAGGCTGGGATCGCTATGCCGGCCCTTCCGGTGACATCATAGGTATGCATACTTTCGGCTCATCGGCGCCGCTGAAAGACCTTTTGACAAAATTTGGCTTCGCGCCTGATAAGATTGTCGCAGCGGCTCTTCGTCAGATCGAACAGAACAAGGCATCATGAATCCTGTCAAAGAACTCGAAAAACATGGCCAGGCGATCTGGCTCGACTTCCTCGCCCGCGGCTTCATCGCCAAGGGCGACCTGAAGACATTGGTGGATCGCGACGGCGTGAGCGGCGTCACCTCGAATCCTTCGATTTTCGAGAAAGCCATCGGCAGCGGCGACGAATATGACAGCGCAATTTCAAAACTTCTGAAAGAGCACGATCGGCCGGTGATCGATCTTTATGAAGCGGTGGCAGTCGAAGACATTCAACATGCCGCCGACGTGTTGCGTCCGGTCTATGACAGGCTTGATGGCGAGGACGGTTTTGTCAGCCTTGAGGTGTCGCCCTATCTCGCACTGGATACCGAAGGCACGCTCAACGAAGCGCGGCGTTTGTGGAAGGCGGTTAACCGCCCCAATCTGATGGTGAAAGTACCCGGCACCCGCGAGGGACTGCGCGCCATCGAGAAGCTGATTTCCGAAGGCATCAGCATCAATATCACGCTGCTGTTCTCGCAAAAAGTCTACGCGCAGGTGCTTGATGCCTACATTGCGGGCCTTGAGAAATTCGCCGCCGCGGGCGGCGATCCGAGAAAAGTCGCCAGCGTCGCATCATTCTTCGTCAGCCGCATCGATGTCGCGGTCGACAAAGAGCTCGATGAGAAGATCGCAGCCGCTAACGACAAGGATCAGAAGGCGCGGCTGGAAGCCCTGAAAGGCAAAGCCGCCATCGCCAACGCCAAGCTCGCCTATCAGCATTACAAAACAGTGGTCGCGAGTGAGCGCTGGAAAAAACTCGCAAGCATGGGTGCGCGGGTGCAGCGCCTGCTTTGGGCTTCGACCGGCACGAAGAACAAGGCTTATAGCGACGTCCTTTATGTCGAGGAGCTCATCGGCCGCGATACGGTCAACACCGTGCCGCCCGCAACACTCGATGCTTTCCGCGACCACGGCAAACCGCGCGACAGTCTTGAGGAAAATGTGCCGGAGGCGGAGAAAGCTCTCGCGGACCTCGCCAAGACCGGCATTTCACTCGATGCCGTCACCGAAAAGCTGGTGGATGAAGGCGTGCAATTGTTCACTGAGGCCGCCGACAAGTTGCTCGGCGCTGTGGCTGGCAAACGCGCAAAGATTCTCGGTACAACGATTGATGGCCAGAAACTCGCGATCGGTGCTGACCTCGATAAAAGCGTCAAGACGCTGGCGCAGGAATGGGCCACTGAGGGCAAGGTCCGCAAGCTCTGGAAGCGCGACGCCTCGGTGTGGACAGGCCACGACGAATCCAAATGGCTAGGCTGGCTCGATGCCGTCGAACGCGAACAAAAAGGATTGTCCCGCTATCATTCGTTCGCCGACTGGGTGAAACGCGAAGGTTTCACCGATGCCGTTGTGCTCGGCATGGGCGGATCGAGTCTCGGGCCGGAAGTGCTGGCCATGACGTTCGGGCAGACATCGGGCTTTCCGAAACTGACCATTCTGGACTCCACCGATCCGGCGCAGATCAGCCGCGTCGAGGCAGGTATCACACGCGACAAGACGCTGTTCATCGTCTCCAGCAAGTCCGGCGGCACCACCGAACCGAACGTGCTGATGGATTATTTCTTCGCGCGTGTCGGCGAAAAGCTGAAGGATAAGGCCGGCTCGCATTTTGCTGCGGTCACCGATCCCGGTTCGGCACTGGAAAAGACGGCAAAGGCGCGCGGCTTCGCGCATATCTTCTTCGGCGAACCGAGCATCGGCGGGCGCTATTCGGTGCTCTCGCCGTTCGGTCTGGTACCGGCCGCAGCGGCAGGCGTCGATCTTGGAAAACTCCTTGATCTCGCCGCCTCGATGGTGCGTGCCTGCGGCGCCGACGTGCCACCCTCCGACAATCCCGGCATTCAGCTCGGCCTCGCGCTCGGCGCGGCCAACAAGTCCGGTCGCGACAAGGTGACGCTTAGCGCCTCGAAGAGGATCGCCGATTTCGGCGCGTGGGCCGAACAGCTTATCGCCGAATCCACCGGCAAAAATGGAAAGGCGCTGATCCCGCTCGCGGGCGAGGACCTCGGTGCACCGGATGTCTATGGCAAGGACCGCATCTTCGTCGATCTGCATCTGAGCGACGACAAGGACGCCGCGCGCGAAAGCGCGCTTGCAGCGCTGGAGAAAGCGGGGCATCCCGTCGTGCGCATCGAAGTCACCGCTCCGCAGCACATCGGACAGGAATTCTTTCGTTTTGAGATCGCGACCGCGGTCGCCGGCTCGGTGATGGGGATCAACCCGTTCGATCAGCCCGATGTCGAAGCTGCCAAGATCAAGACCAAAGAGTTGACGGCCGCGTTCGAGAAATCCGGCGCGCTGCCGGCCGAAACACCGGTCATCACGGACGGCGACATTTCCGTTTTTACGGACGAGAAAAATATCGAGGCTCTGCGCAAGGCGGGCGCGGACGGCACCGCCACATCCTGGCTGAAGGCGCATCTGTCGCGTATCAAGCCCGGGGATTATACCGCGCTGCTCGCCTATATCGACCACAACGACAAGGACATCGACGCAATCCAGTCCGCACGCATGGCGATCCGCGACAAAAAACATGTCGCGACCTGCGTGGGCTTCGGGCCGCGTTTTCTGCATTCGACAGGACAAGCCTACAAGGGTGGACCGAACACCGGCGTGTTTATCCAGATCACGGCCGACGATGCCAAAGACCTGCCGGTTCCGGATCAAAAGGCGAGCTTCGGAATTATCAAGGCGGCGCAGGCGCGCGGCGATTTCGGCGTGCTGACGGAGCGCGGTCGGCGCGCGTTGCGGCTGCACATCAAGGGCGATGTCGCCAAGGGCCTCGCCACCATCAATACCGCGATCGGCAAAGCGCTAACCTGAGGAGCCAGAATGCAGATCGGACTCGTCGGCCTCGGCCGCATGGGCGGCAATATCGTTCGCCGCCTGCTTGAAATCGGCAGGCACGACGTCGTCGTCTACGACACCAATTTCAAGACGGTGGCCGATCTGGCGAACCACGGCGCGACGCCGAGTTCGGCGCTGGAGGATCTTGTCGGCAAGCTGAAAGCGCCGCGCACGATCTGGATCATGCTGCCGGCCGGCAAGATCACCGAAGACACCATCGAGACTCTTAGCAAGTCGCTCCAAAGTGGCGATACCATCATCGATGGCGGCAACACCTTCTGGCAGGACGACGTGCGCCGCGCCCGCACGTTGAAGGAAAAAGGTATCCATTATCTCGATGTCGGCACCAGTGGCGGCATCTGGGGATTCGAGCGCGGCTATTGCATGATGATCGGCGGCGAGACCGATGTCGTGAAACGTCTCGATCCGATCTTTGCAACACTGGCGCCGGGCAAAGGCGATATTCCGACAACACCCGGACGCGACAAGCTCGATGCGCGCGCCGAGCAGGGTTACATTCATGCGGGCCCCGTCGGCGCGGGCCACTTCGTCAAGATGGTTCATAACGGCATCGAATATGGCTTGATGCAGGCCTATGCCGAAGGCTTCGACATCCTCAAGATCGCCAATATTGACGCGCTGCCGCCCGAGCATCGCTTCGATCTCAATGTCGCCGATATCGCCGAAGTCTGGCGCCGCGGCAGC
>DASWQB010000104.1:0-1727 GCA_036398335.1 Afipia sp.
GGTGTCCGCGGCGAGATTGGGCGCAGGTTCGTTTGATGGAATATAGTTGAGCACAGGCGCCAGCCATCGCTCGGTTTCCGCCAGCGTAAACCCTTTACGTTCGGCATAGTCCTCGACCTGATCGCGCTCGATCTTTCCGACACCGAAATATTCGCTTTGTGGATGACTAAAATACAGGCCGGACACCGAGGAGCCGGGCCACATCGCAAAGCTCTCCGTCAACGTCACGCCGGCGGTGCGCTCCGCGTCGAGCAGGCGAAACAGCGTTGTCTTTTCGGTATGATCCGGCTGTGCCGGATAACCGGGCGCGGGGCGGATACCCTGATATTTTTCGAGGATCAATTCATCGGGTGTGTTGGCTTCATCCGGAGCGTAACCCCAGAACTCCTTGCGCACGCGCTGATGCATTCTTTCAGCGAAAGCCTCGGCGAGGCGGTCAGCGAGAGCTTTGGCAAGAATGGATGAGTAATCGTCGTTGGCCTTCTTGAACCGTTCGCTGATGACGTCTTCGCCGATCCCGGCTGTGACCACGAATGCGCCGATATAGTCCGGCACGTTGCTGTCTTTCGGAGCGATGAAATCCGACAACGCGACGTTAAAGCGGCCTTCGCGCTTCTCAAGCTGCTGACGCAGTGTATGCAGTGTGGCGATTGGCTTTTTGCGTGCCTCGTCGCTGTAAAGCACGATGTCGTCGCCCTCGGCGTTCGCCGGCCAGAAGCCGATGGTCGCGCTGGCCTTGAACCAGTTTTCCTTGACGATCAGGTCAAGCATCTTTCGCGCGTCGTTATAAAGCGAACGCGCGACTTCGCCGACTTTATGGTCATCGAGAATGGCCGGGAAACGTCCCGCCAGTTCCCATGTCTGGAAAAATGGTGTCCAGTCGATGTACTCGGCCAATTCCGCGAGCGGATAGTCGGTGAACGTCTTCGTGCCGATAAAGGACGGCTTGGCCGGCCTGGTCGCGGCCCAGTCTATTTTCAGGGCGTTGGCACGCGCATCCACCAGCGACAGGCGCTTCTTGTCCTGCTGCGCCTTGAAATGTGCCGTCGAAATTTTTGTATACTCGGCGCGCACCTCGCGGGCGTATTGCTCCCGCTTGTCCGCCGACAGCAGCGACGATGCGACGCCGACCGCGCGGCTTGCATCGTTGACATGAACGACGGGACCGCTCGGGTAACGCGGGTCGATCTTCACGGCGGTATGGACGCGGCTGGTGGTGGCGCCTCCGATCAGCAGTGGGAGCTTGAGGCCCTGACGCTCCATTTCGGAGGCCATGAAAACCATCTCATCGAGCGAGGGGGTGATGAGACCGGACAGGCCGATGATGTCGGCGTTCTCAGCCTTCGCCGTGTCGATGATCTTGGCAGCCGGAACCATGACGCCGAGATCGATCACCTCGAAATTATTGCACTGGAGCACGATGCCGACGATGTTCTTGCCGATGTCGTGGACGTCGCCCTTCACGGTGGCGAGTACGATCTTGCCGGCATTCTTGCGCGCATCGCCTTTGAGGCCGGCGGCAAGGTTGTCGGCCTTTTCCTTTTCCATGAACGGCATCAGATAGGCGACCGCCTGCTTCATCACGCGAGCGGATTTCACCACTTGTGGCAGGAACATCTTGCCCGCGCCGAAGAGATCGCCGACGATGTTCATGCCGTCCATCAGCGGGCCTTCAATCACATGCAGCGGACGCTCGACCGTGAGGCGCGCGGCCTCGGTGTCGGCGT
>DASWQB010000105.1:0-1553 GCA_036398335.1 Afipia sp.
CGCAATTCAGACCATCTCCTTGTCGCGAAACTCCCGCAGACCGTCCTAAAACTCTTTGGCTGAATGAAGTCCTGCGCTTTTCGGTGCCGGAACTCTACGGGTAAGAGATTTCCCTGATTTCGATGTCCAAAGAGCCCGACAAGGCGTTTTGAGCATTTTTGAATGCGCCATTTGGTTCAGAAAGTGCGCACAGTGGGGCTGTTATGTCCTAACGGCGGCAATCAGACCCGAAACGCCGACAAGGCTGATGGCTCGTTTGATGTTGTAGGCAAGCGCCGTCAGGCTGAACTCCCCTCGCACGTTTTCCAGCCTTCGCATCAGGAATGCGCCCTGATACATCCACTGCTTGATCGTCCCGAACGGATGTTCGACGCTTTCGCGCCGCCGGTCCAGAATGTCGGGGCGATCGGCAAGACGCGCCGCCATGCGGTCGAGCACCGCCTCGTTCTCAAGACGCGACACGCGACGGAAGCTTCTGGTGCAGCGTTCGCGCAGGCTGCACGCCTTGCAGGCATCGCGGTTGACGTAGTCGATCTTCACATTGTCGCGGGACTTGCCAAAGTGACGGGGTGAGAGCACCTGGTCTGCGGGGCAAAGGTAAATGTCCTTGTCCGGGTCATAGCGGAATTGCTCCTTGGAGAAGAGCCCCTCGGCCACGGCCGGACCACGGATCGGTTTGGGAACATAGGCTGTGATGCCTGCCTTCTCGCAGGCTTCGATATCTTCGATCTTGAAGTAGCCCCGGTCCGCCACCGCCTAGATTTTGTCGACGCTGAGCGTGTCCATCGCCGCCTCGACAGTCGGCGCAAGAAGCCCCATGTCGAGGACCTGATTGCTGACCTCCTGCTCGGCGATCAGCTTATGCTTTACATCAACGGCAAGCTGGATGTTGTAGCCGACGCCGACCTTGGTCATGCGCGCCATGGCACGGGCATCCGGATCGGTCAGCGAGATCTGGTCCTCACCGGTCTTGTCCAACTCGTCCAGCAGCGCCTTGTGGCGATCCCGCTTGCCTTTGATCGCCGCGATCTTTTCCGCGAGTTTGCCATCGCTGCGATTGGTGCCGCTGCTGGCCACCTTGTCTTCGTCAGCGTCGCTGTCATCGAGCCTCTTCATGTAATCGGCCAGCTTCTCGTCGGCCTCGCGGATGAACTTCGTCAACGCTCCCCGTGTGAAGTTGCGATCCTTGTTATTCACTGCCTTGATGCGCGTCCCATCGACCGCCAGCAGTTCCCGTCCGAACAGATCGAGCTGCCGGCACAGGATGACAAACTCCCGAAACACCGGCCTGAAGGCCGACCGGTTCACACGGCGGAAATCGGCGATGGTGCGGAAGTCAGGCTTCAGGTGCCGCAGCAGCCAGATCACCTCAATGTTGCGATGGGCCTCCGCCTCCAGCCGTCGGCTGGATCGCACGCGGTTGATGTAGCCGTAAACGTAGAGCTTCAAAAGATCGGCCGGATCATAACCCGGACGACCCGTCTCCTTCGCCGCCACCCGCACGAAGCCTGCGGCAGCAAGATCAAGGCCGTCGACGAAGGCCTCGATGAAGC
>DASWQB010000106.1:0-7999 GCA_036398335.1 Afipia sp.
GGCGCATGGTCTCGCGCCCCATGCCGGCCAGCCGCCGGTTGCGCAGGAAGGCCGTGCCGACCTGAAACGCATCGACCCCGATGAACCACAAACCGCGCTCCTCATCGTGGCTGACGAAGCGATGGGATTCCAGGGTGAACAGCAGCCGGTGGACCGTGGAGGGGGCGATGCCGGTGCGCTGGGCGAGGTCGGTCAGGGTCAGCCCGTCGGCTTCCGCCACCACCCGCAAAAGCGTCATGCCGCGGTCGAGCGCCTGAATCGAGCCGGCTTTGCTCTGCGGGTTGAAGGCGCGGGGCCTGCCGCGTTTGCGGCTGAGCTCAAGGGTTTTCATCGGGTTTTCCTATTGGCCGATTTATTTTGGAATTATTTTTTGCGCACTGCATCATAAGCACAAGTCGGAAATTCAAGCTACTGATTACATGAGAAAAATCATGATGCCATTAAAATGGAAAAATATTCTGGAATAAATTGACCGAAGATCAGAATTGGCATCTGGTATGCCAACAAATAAACGTTGGGGAGGAGAGTCCAATGGCCCGCATGCGCGCAATCGACGCTGCCGTGATCGTTCTTGAGAAAGAGGGTATTACGCAGGCGTTCGGCGTTCCCGGCGCTGCGATCAATCCGATGTATTCGGCGCTGAAGAAACGCGGGACCATCGGCCATCTCCTGGCCCGTCACGTGGAGGGCGCCTCCCACATGGCTGAGGGTTACACGCGGGCCAAGGCTGGCAATATCGGCGTGTGCATCGGCACCTCTGGCCCGGCCGGCACTGATATGATTACAGGGCTGTATTCGGCCATCGCGGATTCGATCCCGATCCTGTGCATCACCGGGCAGGCGCCGCGCGCGCGCCTCTATAAGGAGGATTTTCAGGCCGTCGATATCGAATCGATCGCCAAGCCCGTGACCAAATGGGCGGTCACGGTGCGCGAGCCCGCGCTGGTGCCGCGCGTGTTCAGCCAGGCCTTCAACATCATGCGCTCTGGCCGTCCGGGTCCGGTGCTGATCGATCTGCCGATCGACGTGCAGATGGCGGAGATCGAGTTCGACGAGGACACCTATGAGTCCCTCGGCGTCTACAAGCCGGCCGCGACGCGCAAGCAGATCGAGAAGGCGCTTGAGATGCTCAACGCCGCCGAGAAGCCGCTGATCGTGGCTGGTGGCGGCATCATCAACGCCGATGCGTCGGATTTGCTGGTGCAATTCGCCGAGATCACCAATGTCCCGGTCATTCCCACCCTGATGGGCTGGGGCGCGATCCCTGACGATCACGTCCTGATGGCCGGCATGGTGGGCTTGCAGACCAGCCACCGCTACGGCAACGCCACGATGCTGGAGTCCGATTTCGTGCTCGGCATCGGCAATCGCTGGGCCAACCGTCACACCGGGTCGATCGAGACCTACACCAAGGGCCGCAAATTTGTTCACGTGGACATTGAGTCCACGCAGATCGGCCGCGTGTTCAATCCCGATCTCGGCATCGTCTCCGACGCCAAGGCGGCGCTGGAACTGTTTGTTGCGGTCGCCAAGGACTGGCGCAAAGCGGGCAAGCTGAAAGAACGTCAGGCTTGGCCGGCTGCGTGTCAGGACCGCAAGCGCACGATGCTGCGCAAGAGCCATTTCGACAACGTGCCCATCAAGCCGCAGCGTGTCTATGAGGAAATGAGCAAGGCGTTCGGCCGCGACACCTGCTATGTCAGCGTGATCGGCCTCTCACAAATTGCCGGCGGACAGTTCCTCGGCGTCTATCATCCGCGCAACTGGATCAATGCCGGACAGGCCGGCCCTCTGGGATGGACATTACCTGCGGCGCTCGGCGTGCGTGCGGCGGACCCCAAGCGCGAGATCGTGGCGTTGTCGGGCGATTACGACTTCCAGTTCCTGATCGAGGAGCTTGCGGTCGGCGCGCAGTTCAATCTGCCTTACATCCACGTGGTCGTGAACAATTCGTATCTCGGCCTGATCCGTCAGGCCCAGCGCGGCTTCGACATGGATTATCACGTCCAGTTGTCGTTCGATAACGTCAACACGCCCGAGCTTGGCGAATACGGCGTCGATCACGTGAAAGTCGCCGAGGGTCTGGGCTGCAAGGCGATCCGGGTCCGCGATCCCAAGGATTCGCAGGCGGCCTTCAAGAAGGCACGCGAACTGATGGCGGAGTTCAAAGTACCGGTGGTGGTCGAGTTCATTCTGGAGCGCGTCACCAATATTGCGATGGGAACAGAGATCGACAACATCGTCGAATTCGAGGAAGTTCTCGATCTGCCGCTCGATGAGGTGCCGGCAGGAAACGTCCGCAAGCTGCAACCCGTTTAAGGTTGCGGCGGGCGGGCTTGTGAGAACTTTAAACAATAAAGGAGGGCGCCTTGCCGCGCTTTGCAGCCAATCTTACGATGTTGTTCAACGAAGTACCGTTCACCGAGCGTTTCGCCGCTGCGGCGAAGGCCGGTTTCAAGGGCGTTGAATATCTGTTTCCCTATGCCTTTCCGGCTGAGGAGCTATCGAGGCAACTCTCGACCCATGGTCTGACGCAGGTGCTTCACAATCTGCCCGCCGGCAATTGGGAAAAGGGTGAGCGCGGGATTGCGATTTTCCCGGACCGGGTCGATGAATTCAAGGAAAGCGTCAAGACCGCGATCAGCTATGCCAAGGCGCTCAAATGCCCGCAGGTGAACTGCCTCTCGGGCATTTTGCCACAAGGCGCCGACGCGAAAAAGCACCATGACACGCTGGTGTCGAACCTGAAATTCGCATCCGCCGCGCTCAAGAACGAGGGCATCAAGCTGCTGGTCGAGCAGATCAACACCCGTGACATTCCGGGGTTCTTTCTGACCACGACCAAGCAGGCCATCGCCCTGATCGAGGAGGTCGGCTCGGACAATCTGTACGATCAGTACGACATCTACCACATGCAGATCATGGAGGGCGATCTCGCCCGCACCATCGAGGCCAATTTGCCGAAAATCGCCCATATCCAGCTCGCGGATAATCCGGGCCGCAACGAGCCGGGCACAGGCGAAATCAACTACCCGTTCCTCTACGCTTTTCTCGACAAGATCGGCTACAAAGGCTGGATCGGCGCCGAATACAAGCCCAAGGGCGAAACTTTCGCGGGGCTTGGCTGGTTGTCGAAATAATCCGCGCCACGCGCACAGATCTTTAGGGAGTTTTCTATGTCTAAGACACTCGGCTTTATCGGACTTGGCACCATGGGTGCTCCGATGGCGGCCCATCTCGTGGCTGCCGGCCACACTGTCTATCTCTATACGCCGAGCGGCGTGAAGGGCGATCTGAAGGACAAGGGCAAGGTGGTATCGAGCCCCGCCGAAGTCGCCAAGCATGCCGACATCATCATCGCCATCGTGCCGGATACCCCGCAGGTCGAGGAAGTGCTGTTCGGCGCGAACGGCGTCGCGCAGCATCTGACCAAGGGCAAGATTTTCGTGGATATGAGCTCGATCTCTCCGATCGAGACCAAGAAGTTTGCTGAGAAAGTCGAAAAGCTCGGCGCGCGTTATCTCGACGCGCCGGTGTCGGGCGGCGAAGTCGGCGCGAAGGCAGCCTCCCTGACTATCATGGTCGGCGGCCACACCGAAGACTTCGAAACCGTGAAACCCTATTTCGAGCTGATGGGCAAGAACATCACCCATGTCGGCGGCAATGGCGACGGCCAGACGACGAAGGTGGCCAACCAGATCATCGTCGCGCTCAACATCGAGGCGGTGGCCGAAGCGCTGTTGTTCGCGTCGAAGGCCGGTGCCGATCCTGCGAAGGTGCGTCAGGCGCTGATGGGCGGATTTGCCGCGTCGCGCATTCTCGAGGTGCATGGCGAGCGCATGATCAAGCGCACGTTCAATCCGGGTTTCCGGATCGAACTGCACCAGAAGGACCTTAACCTTGCCTTGCAGGGCGCTCGCGCGCTCGGCGTGTCGTTGCCGAACACTGCGACGGCGCAGGAATTGTTCAATTCCTGCTCGGCGCATGGCGGCAAGGCCTGGGATCATTCGGCAATGGTTCGCGCGCTTGAATTGATGGCGGATCACGAGGTGGCGAAGGGTTAGGGCATGTTCCGGAAAAGTGGAAACCGGTTTTCCGAAAGGATCATGCTCAAATAATAAAGAGCAAACATCCGGCCGCTCGCGGTGGAGGCTTCGAGCGGCCGGTTACAATTTCAAAGTCGGTGGAGGGGTCCATGAAGGTCTGTATTTTCGGTGCTGGCGCAATCGGCGGCTACATGGCCGTGATGATGAAGCAGGGCGGCGTCGATGTTTCGATCGTTGCCCGTGGTGCTCATCTTGCCGCGATCAAGGCCAACGGCCTCAAACTCCTGATCGGCGGCGAAGAGCGCGTCGCGCAGATTCCCGCGACCAGCGACCCGAAAGAACTCGGTCCGCAGGATTTCATCATCGTCGGTCTCAAGGCGCATCAAGCCTGGGAATCGGCCGAGCAAATGAAGCCGCTATTCGGTCCCAACACCGCGGTGATGACCGCGCAAAACGGTGTGCCGTGGTGGTATTTCTACGGCCTCGACGAAAAATTTGCGTCGCTGCGTTTGCAGAGCGTCGACCCCGGCAATCGCCAGTGGAACGCGATCGGTCCCGAGCGTGTGATCGGCGCGACGGTTTATCCGGCGACCGAGATTACCGAACCTGGCGTTATCAAGCACATTTACGGTGACCAGTTCGGCATCGGTGAGCCGAACCGCAAGCCGAGCGCGCGTTTGCAGGCACTGTCCGACACGCTGGCGCAGGGCGGCCTCAAGCCGCGCATCTACGACGACATCCGCGACGACATCTGGATCAAGCTGTGGGGCAATCTGTGCTTCAATCCGATCTCGGCGCTGACCCATGCCACGCTTGACATCGTCGCGACCGATCCGGGCTCGCGCGCGGTGGCCCGCAACATGATGCTTGAGGCACAGCAGATCGGCGAGCATTTCGGCGCGAAATTCCGTGTCGACGTCGAGCGCCGTATCAACGGCGCGGCGGGCGTCGGCGCGCACCGCACCTCGATGCTTCAGGACCTCGACAAAAAACGTCCGCTGGAAATCGACGCGCTGCTCACTGCGGTGCAGGAAATGGGACGGCTGGCGAGCGTCCAGACGCCCTATATCGACACCGTACTGGCGCTGGTTCAGCAGATGGGACGCTCCAACGGGGTCTATCCGACGTTCCCGGAAGAAGCGCCCATCGCCAAGGCGGCGAACGCCTGACGTCCTTTTGCGCATCCGGCCCTTCCAGCCGGATGCGCGCAAGCCTAAAACATCATGGGCGTTGCGCCGCAGCTTGCATTCGCGCGTCAAAATAACGATACGAAAGTCGGGTCTGATATGTTCGACCCGGTGCAATTCGTGCCGATTCTCAGGAAGGGATTTTCATGATGGGCCGCAATCGGCGCGCAAGGATTGTCGCGACACTGGGACCGGCGAGTTCGTCGCCCGACATGATCCGCAATCTGTTCGAGGCCGGCGTGGATATGTTCCGGCTCAATTTCAGCCACGGCACGCATGAGGATCATCGCGCTCGCTACGACGCGATCCGCGCCCTTGAAAAAGAGGTCGGCACGCCGATCGCGATTTTGCAGGATTTGCAGGGACCGAAAATCCGCCTCGGGCCGCTGGACGGCGGCAAGAAGGAGTTGAAAACCGGCGACAGCGTCAAATTCATCCTCAGCGCCACGGCGAAAGACGGCGCCTTGCCGCTTCCTCACAAGGAAGTGTTCGAGGCGATCATGCCCGGCCATCAGCTTCTGATCGACGACGGCAAGGTGCGTCTGTCGGTAACCGGCGGAACCAACGATACGATCGAGGCCAAGGTGATCGCGGGCGGCGTGGTGAGCGACCGCAAGGGCGTCAATCTGCCAGACACGCTGCTCAAGCTGTCGCCGATCACCGAGAAGGATCGTGCCGATCTGAAATTCGGGCTCGACCTCGGCGTGGATTGGGTGGCGTTTTCGTTCGTGCAGCGCGCGTCGGATTTGATCGAGGCGCATTCGCTGGTGAATGGCCGCGCCGGAATCATGTCGAAAATCGAGAAACCGGCTGCGATGACGGTGATCGAGGACATCGTCAATCTGTCGGACTCCATCATGGTGGCGCGCGGCGATCTCGGCGTGGAAATTCCGCCCGAAGACGTGCCCGGCGCGCAGAAGGATCTGGTGCGGCTGTGCCGTCTGGCCGGCAAGCCCGTCATCATCGCGACCCAGATGCTGGAATCGATGATCCACACGCCGACGCCGACGCGCGCGGAATCTTCCGATGTCGCAACGGCGATTTACGACGGCTCCGACGCGGTGATGTTGTCGGCGGAGTCCGCCTCGGGCCAGTATCCGGTGCAGGCGGTCTCGACCATGGACCGCATCATCCGACGCACTGAGCAGCACAAGGCCTATCGCCAGATCATCGAGGCGCTGCATCCGGACATCGAGCCGCTGCCGCAGCACGCCATCGCGGCCGCCGCCGCTGAAGTCGCGGCCTCGATCAATGCCGCATGCATCGTCGCTTTCACGTCGAGCGGCACCACCGCCTATCGCATCGCGCGCCAGCGCTCGCGCACGCCGATCCTCAGCGTGACGCCGAGCGAAGCCACCGCGCGCCGGCTTGCATTCCTGTGGGGATCGCAGGGCATGGTGTCGCCGGAAATCTCGACCTATGACGAGATGGTCACCCAGGCAGCCGCGCATGCCAAGAGCAGCGGCCTCGCACAACCCGGCGACTGCATCGTGGTTGTCGCCGGCGTGCCATTCGGCAAGTCGGGATCGACCAACAATCTGCGGGTCGTGACGGTCTGAATAATTTTCAAAACAAAAAAGTAGAGTGAGGAAACGATGACCAAATGGGTGCGCTATCGCGCAGGCGGCAAGACCGGGTTCGGCACGCTGAAGGAGGGCCATATCGCCGAACATAGCGGCGACATGTATGACTCGCCGAAAGCGACCGGACAGAACGTTGAGCTTTCGAATGTCGAACTGTTGCCGCCGTCGGAGCCGACCAAGGTTATCGCGCTGTGGAATAATTTCCATGCGCTCGCGGCCAAGCTGAAAGTCGCCGAACCCGCCGAGCCGCTTTATCTGATGAAAGCCAATTCCAGCATTGCTTCGCCCGGTGCGTCGATTCCGCGCCCGAAATCCTATTCCGGCCGCGTGGTGTTCGAAGCCGAGCTTGGCATCGTGATCGGCAAACGCTGCTCGAACGCATCTGAGGATGAAGCGGCGAGGGCGATCTTCGGCTACACCTGCGTCAACGATGTCACAGCCGCCGACATCATTTCAAAAGATACGACATTCGCGCAGTGGGTGCGCGCTAAGAGCTTCGATCATTTCGGCCCGTTCGGCCCTGCGATCACGGTAGGAATCGATCCCACCAAGCTGCATGTGCGCATGATCCTGAACGGCGAGGAGCGGCAGAATTATCCGCTGTCCGACATGATCTTTCCGCCGCACAAACTGGTGAGCATGATCTCTCATGACATGACGCTGCTGCCGGGCGATCTGATCTGCTGCGGCACATCATTGGGCGTCGGCACCATCAAGGAGCCGGTCAACCAGATGGAAGTGGCGATCGAGAGGATCGGCAGCCTGCACAACATCTTCACGCAATAATCGCGTGAGGGTTCATTCTTTTGTCGCCCCCGCGAAAGCGGGGGTCCAGTTCTTTTTAATAATGATGTTGTGCGATTGATTATCTGGGTCCCCGCCTTCGCGGGGACGACGAGAAAAAAGATTTTTAATCGAAAATGCCTTCGCTGTGAGCCTCGACATAGTCGGCAAGGCCAAGCGTGTGGTCGCGCGAAAGTTTCGCGGCGCGTTCGGTGTCGCGCTTTTCGATCGCATCGATGATCGCCAGATGATCGACGATCGAGCGTGAGGCGCGATCGTCGCGGCCGATGGTGATACGGCGGATGCCGCGCACATGCAGCAGCACCTGTTCGGTCATGTTGACCAGCACCTGCGAGCCGCTGAGCTTGACGATGCTCTGGTGGAACTGGATGTTGGCGGT
>DASWQB010000107.1:0-6626 GCA_036398335.1 Afipia sp.
GATGAGCGCCAGGCCTTAAGCCATTTATCCGCCAGTTTCGACGCAACTCTCCGTCCGCTCATCATATACGGGCCTGTCCGGCTCCTTCAAAAGTTCGCTCAATGCGGCGGCGCGTTCCGGCGACTGGCGTGATGTATCCACTGAGAGCGGCGGTGGAAAAGTCGGCCACGGTAGCGGCGGAATAGTCCAGCCGCGGGCGGAGTAAAATCCGGCCACCTATTTCCTTTCTGCAATGATCGCAGGAGGGACAGGGGATCTACACCGTGGAACTTTATTTGAGGGTTCGCCTGGCTGTTTCCGAAGGGATGACGCAGCGTCAGGCAGCAAAGCATTTCAACGTATCGCGCGATAGCGTGGCCAAGATGCTGTCGTATTCGACACCGCCCGGCTATCAGCGACGTTCGCCGATCCGGCGCCCGAAGCTGGATGCATTCGTTTCGACGATCGAGCAGTGGCTGGAAGCTGACATGGTGATGCCGCGCAAGCAGCGGCATACTGCCAAACGGGTGTTCGACCGGTTGCGCGACGAATGCGGGTTCACCGGTGGCTACACGATCATCAAGGATTACATGCGCGAGCGAGATCAGCGTCGGCAGGAGGTGTTCGTGCCTCTGTCGCATCCGCCGGGCCATGCGCAGGCCGATTTCGGCGAGGCGACGGTGGTCATTGGCGGCGTCGAGCAGAAAGCTCGCTTTTTTGTGCTGGATCTTCCTCATAGCGACGGATGCTATGTGCGTGCCTATCCGGCGGCCGTGGCCGAGGCCTGGGTGGATGGTCATGTCCACGCCTTTGCGTTCTTCGGGGCCGTGCCGCAGTCGATCGTCTATGACAATGACCGTTGCCTGGTGGCAAAGATCCTGCCCGACGGCACACGCAAGCGGGCAGCGCTGTTCAGCGGCTTCCTGTCCCACTACCTGATCCGAGATCGCTATGGCCGTCCGGGAAAGGGCAACGACAAAGGGAATGTCGAGGGTCTAGTGGGCTATGCTCGGCGCAACTTCATGGTGCCGATCCCGCAGTTTCCGACATGGGATGCGTTCAACGCCTTTCTGGAAGAGCAATGCCGCAAACGCCAGCGTGACAAGCTGCGCGGCGAGAACGAGACGATTGGCGAACGGCTGCAGCGCGATCTTGCGGCCATGCGTCCCTTGCCGGCGTCGCCGTTTGATGCCTGCGACCAGGCCAGCGCTGTTGTGACTGCCCAGTCGCTCGTCCGCTACAAGACCAACGACTATTCCGTACCGGTCGCCTACGGCCATCAGGACGTCTGGGTCCGGGGCTATGTCGATCAGGTGGTGATCGGCTGTCGCGGCGAGATCATCGCCCGTCATCCGCGATGCTGGGAACGGGAAGACGTCGTCTTCGATCCCATTCATTACCTGCCGCTGATCGAGCAGAAGATCAACTCCCTGGATCAGGCGGCTCCGTTGCAGGGCTGGGATCTGCCGGACGAGTTCGCGACGCTGCGCCGGCTGATGGAAGGACGCATGGCCAAGCATGGCCGACGTGAGTACGTGCAGGTTCTCCGTCTTCTGGAGAGTTTCGACCTTGCGGACCTGCATGCGGCGGTGAAGCAGGCCCTGCAGCTCGGCGCGATCGGCTTCGACGCCGTCAAGCATCTGATCCTGTGCCGGGTCGAGCGCCGGCCGCCGCGGTTGGACCTGGCGATCTATCCCTACCTGCCGAGGGCGACTGTCGAGAAGACGTCAGCAAAGGCGTATATGCGCCTCCTGTCATCTGATGCGGGAGAAGCGGCATGAGCAGCGACGCGCCAGAGATCCTGCTTGGCCACTATCTCAAAACCCTCAAGCTGCCGACCTTCCAGCGCGAGCACCAGAAGCTGGCCCGGTTATGCGCCACCGAAGGCGTCGATCATGTCGGATACCTGTTCCGGCTTGCCGAACGGGAGATGATCGAACGGGACCGCCGCAAGGTCGAACGTCGGATCAAGGCGGCTAAATTCCCGGTCGTCAAAAGCCTCGACAGCTTCGACTTCACAGCCATCCCCAAGCTGAACAAGATGCAGGTGCTGGAACTGGCCCGCTGTGAATGGATCGAGCGCCGGGAGAACGTCATTGCGCTGGGCCCGAGCGGCACGGGTAAGACGCATGTCGCGCTCGGCCTCGGCCTAGCCGCGTGCCAGAAGGGCCTGTCCGTCGGCTTCACCACGGCCGCCGCCCTGGTCAGCGAGATGATGGAGGCGCGCGACGAGCGGCGCCTGCTCCGGTTCCAGAAGCAGATGGCCGCCTACAAGCTGCTGATCATCGATGAGCTGGGCTTCGTGCCGCTGTCGAAGACCGGCGCGGAACTGCTGTTCGAGCTGATCTCCCAGCGTTACGAGCGCGGCGCCACCTTGATCACCAGCAATCTGCCATTCGACGAATGGACGGAAACCTTGGGATCCGAACGTCTCACCGGCGCGCTGCTCGATCGCATCACCCACCACGTCAACATCCTCGAGATGAACGGGGACAGCTATCGTCTCGCTCAAAGTCGCGCCCGAAAGGCCGGCTGAAACGCTCCCTCAAAAAATCGCCGCGCCGGCCTGAGACCCCCGCTCGGGCTACGCCCTCCCGCCGGTCTCAGAGTCTATTCAAGAAAGCGGATATCGCGCCAGCCTTCTTGTCATGAGCTTGATCATTGCGGTTTGGATGAAGGCGAGGCTTGTGTCCGAGAAACGTTCGAAATCCTTTGCCATTCGACGGTTTATGCCGAGCCACGCCAGCGTCCGCTCGACGACCCATCGTTTCGGTAGCACTTGGAAACCGGCCTGATTACGTTTGACGATTTCCATCGGGCGCGGACTTGCCTCTTCGACCGTTGGACCTTGATAGCCGCCATCGCCGCAGATTTTCTCGATGAATGGAAAGCGGTTGACCAACTTATGGAAAACAAGTGCGGCACCGTCGCGATCCTGAATTCCAGCCGAGTGGACCTCGGCTTTCAAAAACATGCCCAGAGTATCGACCAGAATGTGCCGCTTGCGACCTTTGATCTTTTTTCCCGCGTCGTAGCCGATATCAAGTCGGGCGTCAGGGCCAGTCTTCACTGACTGGCTATCGATGATAGCAAATGATGGCTGCTCTTCACGTCCCTCAAGCTGCCGCGTTCGGCAGTAGAGCGCGTCATGGATACGACGCCACGTCCCATCCCGGCAGAACCGCTTGAAATAATGATAGACCGTGCTCTTTGGCGGAAAATCATGCGGCAGCAATGACCACTGGCAACCCGACTGCAGCAGATAGAAAATCCCATCGACGACCGCCCGAAGCGACGTCTTGCGTCTGCGACCCTGTCGGGGCTGCCCTGGCATGAAATGCTCGATCAGGTTCCACTCTCGGTCGGTCAGATCGCTTGCGTAGCGCATGCGGCTTCTGTCAT
This sequence comes from Afipia sp., assembly GCA_036398335.1. Lineage (GTDB taxonomy): Bacteria > Pseudomonadota > Alphaproteobacteria > Rhizobiales > Xanthobacteraceae > Afipia. Next base: position 3,382 of record DASWQB010000107.1, read on the forward strand.
GGTGACGCCGGGTGAAGGGTGTCCAGGCCATTTGATCTCTCCGTATTTGTCGCAAAATACAAAGAATCTGATTGCCGCCCTTCACTCAACCCCGCCCAATCAGCGCCATTCTTGAACAGACACTAAGATGCGTTAGGCAGATGTCGGTCACGGCTTCGGTGCTTTGGGCACATTGTAGGTTTGACCGTCAAATCGAAGTCTGTAAGTCTCCATCGATTCATCTTTTTCTTCGTCGTCGCATAGACCGTCACGCTCTTTGGTAATGCGAGTGCGTTCACGGGAGGTGGCGACGATGTCCGCTGCTCCATTGCGCCGATCTGGAGAAACCCCGAATGTATTTTCAACCTTCGAGAACTCGCCCGTGCAGTTGCCGTCCCATTCTCCGCTACTCTGTTCAACGATGATGTCGCCGGAGATCGCGCGCAAATTTTCTTTGTCGAGATCGTAGAGCCGCATGGTCGTCTGATAAAATGGGTTGACCCGCGACGAACCTTCCCTGGATATCCGGACAGCAAAGGCGATGCGTCCTCCAACGAGCCGATATGGCGCCGTATCGATAAAAACCCGGCTCAGGCGGATAGCGTCCTGCATTATGAAATCAGGCAGACGAACGCGTGTTATAACGTCGAGCGTTTCGCTGTTGACGACAAGGATATCGAGGTCCGCCTGAACCTCGTCGCTTTGCCTGTCCCCATGAATTATTGGCACTGTCACAAGCAGTTTTTCAGGATTTGCCCGCCAATAGCGGCAGACTGTGGCAAAGGGATCCATGCCAATGTATTTGCTTTCGGTAACGGTGATGGTGCTTTGCTCTATTGAATACTCCCCATTGGCTCCCTCGACCGCCGACGGGTAAGCAAATTTGATGATCTCATGGGCCTTCTGGCCGCATTCATTCTCTGGTTCTGCAGCAAAGGCGGCCGTCGCCCAGTAAAAAGGCGCAAGCAGGAGCGCCAGAGACAATATCAGAGTTTTTCTCATTTCAATCCTGCAATGGCGGTTCAGACAGGTGATGCTTATGCGACCTTACGGTGAGTGAAAGAAAATTGTACTGAAGGGAACATCTTTCTGCTTCATGGGCACCCTGCTACATGGGTGTCATCCTGATCATTCCGATTGGGAAAAGAAGGCGGGCGGCTCTCGCGATAAAAAGAAGAACCTGGATTGGTTTAAGGCCGACCCCTGATCGCCCATTTCCCGGTTGCGAATAATCCTATCCCCAAGAGCAGGAATGGAGCGAGGATCGAAAACATTTCCGGCTCCTCCCAGGGCATCGGAATGTGAAAATCGCGACACATGCCGCTGCTCATCTGGCAGCCGAATTCGGCGAGCCAATACCAGCCCACGAATGTCAACATCACCAAAAGCAAACCTCCCCCCATTAGGAACCACCTCAGTATCTGCATGCACAACCTTTCAATAATGGTTTACGTACGATTCCGGCGTTCAATCCACGATTTCGACCTACGCAACTGCTAGCAGGAGTTCTTCCGCCGCCGCAACGGTGGGATAGGATGGCGGGGGACAGGCCCGAGGTCTTATCGAATGATAGCAATAACCGGACAACTCAAGGAAGCAAAACATGACATTCCCATGGTGGATAACGGTTCCCATGATCGTGTCCTATTTCTGGCCGCTAAGCCTTTTGGGTATCACTCTGTTTGTTACGCTGGCTGTCAAGTTAAAGGCGACCTGACTGTGTGCGGGCTGCGCCATAGCCGCCGTGGTTATTTCTTTGCCAGTGATATTTCTTCCACCTTGGAGCTTCGGCTGGACATGTTGCTTTCTAAATTAGGCACTTTCCGGTTCCGGAGTTCTCTGTGTTGCGATCTGGCCGGGCCGATTTTTTCAGGCACCTCCCAATGCGTAAGTATATTGCAAGAGAGATTCTTGACTTGTAAAGCGAACTCTCACCCCGGCAGCGACAAAGAGTGCGGCTTTGGGTCGACAATCCCGCAGGCAATTTTATTCACCTCGACACACCTCACTTACAAAAAGATCGGTGTCTATGCCGGATGATCGCGACGTACAGGCCTTCATGCAGTAACGTTCAAAGGCGTCCATCGAATACCCTTTCTGTTGCTCCATAGCGATAAAAGCATCACGATTGGCCGCTGACAGGTACATGGAAGTATCGTCCGTGCAAGGATCTTGAGAGGCACAGGAGCACGCTGCCGAAAAGACTCTCTCGCACAGTCTCGCTGAACGTGCATCCGATAAGGCTTCATCCCCGTTCGCGCTGCATATGGCGGAGAACGTCCCGATTCCGGCAGCTACCAGTATCGTTGCGATGTGATATTTCACCGGCAGGCTCCTTATTCTTGGCTCGGTCAACCCGTTACCGTAAGGCGCAGCCAGCCAATCAACGCCAGACCGGGAAGCACAGCGAGTAGGGCGAGAGCGATTCCTATTTTACCCTGCGTTTTTCGCCTCTCTGCAAAGCCCAAGATCAATGCAGCAAGGGCCAGAAGAACGATCCACCATTCTCCCGGTGAAGGGATTTGTCCGAGAAAAACCAGGATACTGCCAACAAGGGACAAAGCTCCCAGAAATAATGCAATTGTTGCCACGCGGTAAATATCCATGGTTGGCACGAAAGAAGCACGAGCAGCAGCACCTGTACGCAGGATGGGGATCGCTGAGATCGGTGACTGAACGACCTGCTTCGCTTCTGGTGCAAAGTGTCGGAGCCGCTGTTTTCAGTAGCGGCCCCGCATAAACTCATGCTTATTTTTGCAGGTCGGCAAGAATACCATCATAAAGCTTGCAAGCTTCATCGACATTGGACACTCCGCCAGCTTGCGCCTTTGATACTCTCTGCCCGATGTCCCCGGCTTTCTGTGGATCTTTCGCCGCCAGCTCCTGCATCTTGGTCGCTACTTGCATAGCCTTTGCCTGCAACTCTTCATTGGTGCAAGCGAACGACGGCGTTGCTATCGTAACGATCGAAAGGGCGAGAAGGAAGGATTTCATCAGCGGACCTCTTTAGTAAACAAATTCAACGCGTTTTTAAGCCAAAGCGCATTGCTTGAAAAGCTGATATTTGCTCATGTTGACAAAAACTGTCTGGGGATTGCCCAGCGCTGATGTCCTCCAAACCGCTGGAGCTTCCCGCATATGAAAACTGTCAACGGCGGAGTAAAAACCGGCCACGGGGCGGAGTAAAAACCGGCCACTGTGGCGCCGGCCTGAGACCGGCGGGAGGGCGTAGCCCGAGCGGGGGTCTCAGGCCGGCGCGGCGATTT
>DASWQB010000108.1:0-1771 GCA_036398335.1 Afipia sp.
CTTTGGAAGCGTCTGCGTCGATCTTTTTGCTGCTGTCGAAGCCGGCAGCGCGGTTGCCGCTGAAGCCCTGGAACGAGCGCGCGCCGTCGGCGCTGACATCGATCTTGCGCGACGTGTCGGAACCGGCCGAGCGGTTGCCGCCGAAGCCGCGGAACGCGGCAGTTGAGCTATCGGCGTCGATCTTCCTGCTGTTGTCGAACCCGGCGGCGCGATTGCCGCCAGAAAACGCGTGCGAGCCCGAAGCGCTCACATCGATCTTGTTGCCGCCGTTGAAACCTGCGGAACGGTTGCCGCTGAAGCCCTGGAACGAGCGCGCGCTGTCCGTATCGATCTTGCGCGAGCCGTCAAAGCCGCCGGCGCGGTTGCTGTTGAAGATCGGGGTATGTTCGGCCGCGATGGCTTGGGAATTGTCGGCGCCGATTTGGCCGGCGTTGCCGCTGTGACGCGAGCCGCCAAAGCTGTGCGACGTGTCGACATTCAGGCGCTGTGCGGCGTTGCTGCCGGCGCTGTTCGCGTCGCCAAACACGTTCATCTTGCGGCCGCTGCCGAAGCGGCGGGCATTGCCCGTGTCCGCATTGGCGTTGCCGGTATCGACGTTCATGCCCGCATCGGCGCCGGTGTCACGGCCCGAAAAGACATTCAACTGGCGACCGGCGCCGAAGCCGCGCGCATTGGTGGCGCTGCTGGTATCGACGTTGCGGCTGCCGGTATCGACGTTCAGGCCCGAATTGTCCTGGTTGCGATTGAAGACATTGAGCGGCTTGCTCATGCCGACATTGCCGGTGACATTGCCGCCGCCGACATTGGCGTTAACGCCAGGCGCGGCGTTGGGACGGAACGCGCTCATATTGGTGTTCACGCCCGGGGTGCGGGGCAGGTTCATCTGGCGGATGTTCATCGCGCCAATGCTGGGGACGCCGTCGCAGGTCAGATTTGAAACACCGGCGCCCATGCCGGCGGGTTTGCCCCATGTGCCAAGCTGGCTCATGCCATCGGCTTGCGCGGCGAGAGGGCCGACGACAATACCGGCGGTTGCCAGCGAAGAGGTCAGAAACATCAGGGTTTTGAACGACATTTGTACGTATCCTTCGCCATCAGGGGCATGAATGGTCAGGTGCGACCTTTCATGTTCCGTGCCAGCGAAGGAGCCCCCACATTCCGGCCCTGTCCCGAAATGGGACGGCGCCATTGTTGGCGATCAGTGTGCGGCACAACCGATAAAAATCCGGTAATTGTGGAAACCAAAATGCGCGATTAACTGCGTCATTTCGGGACTGCCGGAGGATCGCGGCATCGCGCGATCGGCACGCTCTTTATATTACGGCACGATGCATGTGCCGCCGCCGTCCGCACATGGATGGCATGGCTTTCGCTCTGTTCCCTGGCAAGCGGCCGATCGGCGTTCCGTAACGGAGCATCTCGGCCCGGACCGAAGGATCAAACGGGGCCATGAAGCACAAGAATTCGCATCTCCTGGTGGGTTACTGGAGCCGGCTGCGCAAAGGCCGTGACGTGCCCGACCAGACAGATATTGACCCGCGCGCCATCAAGCGCCTGCTGTCCTATACCTTCATCCTGGACTGCGAAAATCCCGCGCGGCCCGTTTACCGTCTCGCCGGAACCGCGCTGTACGAACACTTCGGCTTCGAACTGAAAGGCACCAGCTTCCTCGCCCACTGGGAATCCCAGTCCGGTCTTTCCCTGGCCTCGCTGCTGCGCCAGTCGCTGAAGGCCTGCCAGCCGGTTTGCCTGTCCTCCATCGCCGCCACCG
>DASWQB010000109.1:0-5554 GCA_036398335.1 Afipia sp.
TCTATGCGCATTACACGGAAACCATATGGGCATTTCGTGTGCAGGAGCGGCTGGACTCCGGCGCCAAGGCGCGCAATGATTTGTTCATCATAAGAAAACCAGCGTACAAACAGGCGTGAGGCGTTAACCATGTCGGATCACTCGGCGGCAGAAAATGGTCTTGTCGTGCTCAGCGAGAGACTGACGAATTCTCCAGCCTTCGGTGTGCTGTTTCGCGAAGGCATGGAAATGGTGGAGGAGACTGCCGCCTATCTCGATGGCGCGGGCCGGGTCGAGGCCAAAAATCTCGAACGCTCCGTCAGCCTCACTTACGCGACCGAAAGCATGCGCCTGACCACGCGGCTGATGCAACTCGCCTCATGGCTGCTGCTGCACCGCGCAGTGAAGGAAGGCGAGATGACGCTGACCCAGGCCAATCGTGAGAAGACCAAGGTCAAACTCAGCGCTGCCGAGCCCGGCGCGGTGGACCTCTTGGAAAAACTGCCGCCGACGCTTCTGGATCTCATCGAGCGCTCGATGGCGTTGCAGGCAAAAGTCCGACGGCTGGATGCGACCATTCATTCCGCGCCGGAGCCGGTGTCGATCGGCAATCCGCTGGTGCCGCAGATGAACCTGCTCAAGGCCGCGTTCGAGCGCTGAGTTTGGATATGTATCCGACAGAATTCTCAGTTTCGTCATGGCCGGGTTTATCCCGGCCATCCACGTCTTATAGCCTTACCTAAGATTATAGCCTTACCTAAGACGTGGATGCCCGGAACAAGTCCGGGCATGACACTTCAGAAACAAAAACGCCCCGGCATTGCCGGGGCGTTTTGCATCTGAACAGGGCGCTCGAAGGATCAATCCTTCTTGAGAAAACCCGAGAATTTTTTCTGGAAGCGCGAGACGCGGCCGCCACGGTCGAGCAACTGCTGGGTGCCACCGGTCCAGGCCGGATGCGACTTGGAATCGATGTCCAGGTTCAGCGTGTCGCCGTCCTTGCCATAGGTCGAGCGGGTCAGATACTCGGTCCCATCGGTCATGACGACCTTAATTGTATGATAATCCGGGTGAATTTCGGGCTTCATGGAAAATCCTCTGCGCGGCTGGTGTCTAGGTTCTAACATTCGCACCGGTGTTGCCGCAGGCTCATTGCGAATGTTAGAACCCGAAGACACCAGTAATTATATGATTCCAGTGTGGTTTTAGGCTCGCAAGTTCGCAAACGGACGGGCAGCCAGAACAGGCGAACCACCACACTGGTTCGCCGGCTCGTTCTGTGATGTCGGGCGAATTTGAGCGGTCTATAACCCACCATGCCCCCCAAAACAAGCGCGAGGGTTGATTTACCGCATTTGCCAGCGCCCCCGCCGGGGCCTATCTGGAGATTGGAAAAGGTAAAAATGGCAGACCGATGAGCGTAATGGAACGCGTAGGCGATGAACCCGCAAAGGCTGCCGCTTCATTCGCCAATTCTCCTTCTGAAAAAGCCCCTCATCCGGCCCCGCCACCCGACGTTCCGGCCCCGGAGGCGGGAAAGCGCGGCAGCCGGCTGCGGCCGCTATACGCGCTCGCGCCCTATGTCGCGCGCTATCGCGGTCAGGCGATCGCCGCGCTGATCGCTCTCACCATCGCATCGCTGGCGACGCTGGTGGTGCCGCTCGCGGTGCGCAGGATGATCGACTTCGGGTTCAGCCCCGAAGGCATTGCCATGATCAACAGCTATTTCAGCGTGATGATCCTCGTCGTCGCCGTGCTCGCGGTGTCAAGCGCGGCGCGTTATTACCTTGTCATTACACTGGGCGAGCGCGTCGTTGCCGATCTGCGCCGCGACGTGTTCGATCATCTGATCTCGCTGTCGCCTTCGTTCTTCGACACGGCCCATAGCGGCGAACTGGTCTCGCGTCTCACCGCCGACACCACGCAGATCAAATCCGCTGTCGGCGCATCCGTTTCGGTCGCGCTGCGCAACATGGTGCTGTTCATCGGCGCTGCGGTCATGATGGTTGTGTCCAGTCCGAAATTGTCGGGTTTCGTTCTGGTGGTGATCCCGCTGATCGTGCTGCCGCTGGTCGCGTTCGGACGGCGGGTGCGTTCGTTGTCGCGCGGCGCGCAGGACACGCTCGCCGATGCATCGGCTTATGCTTCAGAATTGATTGGTGCGATCCGTACCTTGCAGGCCTTCACCAATGAGAAGCTCGCGCAGTCACGCTTCGGCGATGCGGTCAGCCGCGCCTTTGAGGCGGCGAAAGATTCGACCAAAGCGCGCGCGTTCCTCACCGCCGTCGTGATCTTCCTCGTGTCCGCCAGTGTCGTTGCAATCCTGTGGATCGGCTCGCACGATGTGCTCAGCGGCAACATCACAGCGGGCCGGCTCGGACAGTTCGTGCTCTATGCGGCGTTTGCTGCCGGCGCGCTTGGGCAATTGAGCGAAGTGTGGGGCGAAATCTCGCAAGCCTCCGGCGCGGCGGAACGCCTGTTCGAAATCCTGCGGCTGAAATCCGACATTGTCGCGCCTGCAATTCCGCGCATGTTGCCGGTGCCGGCGCGCGGCGACGTCACCTTCGACAATGTCCTCTTTGCTTATCCGACACGGCCGCAGGCTAACATTGTCGATGGCGTGTCGTTCTCGGTGCGCGCCGGTGAAAAGATCGCGGTGGTCGGCCCGTCAGGCGCGGGCAAGAGCACGCTGTTTCATTTGTTGCTGCGGTTCTACGATCCGGCCAGTGGTGCGATCAGTTTCGATGGCGTGCCGATCAGGGATGCCGATCCGCACGAGGTGCGTGCACGCATGGCGCTGGTGCCGCAGGATTCGACGGTGTTCGCCGCCACCGCGCGCGAAAATATCCGCTTTGGGCGGCCCGACGCCACCGACGCCGAGATCGAGCGCGCCGCACAGCAGGCGCACGTGACCGAGTTTATTCACCGCCTGCCGCTCGGCTTTGAGACGCAGCTCGGCGAGCGCGGTGTCACGCTGTCCGGCGGCCAGCGTCAGCGTATTGCGATTGCGCGCGCAATCCTGCGCGATGCGCCGCTGTTGCTGCTGGATGAGGCGACCTCCGCGCTCGACGCGGAGAGCGAAACCTTGGTGCAGACCGCTCTGGAAGATCTCATGCAGCATCGCACCACGCTGGTGATCGCGCACCGTCTCGCGACGGTGCTGTCGTGCGACCGCATTCTGGTGATGGAGCATGGCCGCATCGTCGAGCAGGGCACGCATGCCTCGCTGGTCGCGGCGGGCGGGCTTTACGCACGCCTCGCGCGGTTGCAATTTGAGGGTGTATAAGTTTTCCGCGCCAGAAAAGAAAAGTTGCCGCAGTTTCAATCGTCATACGCGGGCTTGACCCGCGTATCCATCATTCTTCAAAAAATGGATTGCCGGGTTAAAAGGGCGCTCACGCCCGTCTTTGACGGGCTATGCCCAGCAATGACGGGCAGGAGCATTACGGCGTCCACGCCATCCCGCGCACCGCGCGGCCGGACACCGGATTGACATCGTCATGGGTGTGTTTGAATCCGTTGCGCTCATAGAACCGGATGGCGCGGGCATTGTCCGCGTTCACCAGCAGCGTGATGCCGGCCGGCGATGCCTCCTTGGCCGCCTTGAGAAGCAGGTCACCAAGCTCCGACCCCCATGAATCCGGCTCGACCACGAGTTGATCGAGATAGCCGGTGGAATCGATGGTGACAAAGCCCATTATCTGGCCCCCGCGTTCCGCGACGACGATTTTCGCCGAAGGGGCCAATTCGGTGCGCCAGCGTTCGCGCCAGGCGGGCAAGCGCGCGTCGAAATCGATGGAAGGATAGGCTTGCTTCCATGTGCGGTGCCACAGCCCGATAGCGGCGTCTTCGTCTTGCGCGGCATAAGGCCGAAGGATGAATTTTTTCATTGAAGTCCGGGTCCCCGATGCGGAGATGAAGATACGGACTAGCGCTCAGTCAGTTTCAATTCGATGCGGCGGTTGCGTTTGTAGGCGTCCTCGGTGCTGGCGCTATCTATCGGCTGGAATTCGCCGAATCCGGCGGCGACCAGCCGCTGCGGCGAGACGCCGCGCGAAATCAGATATTGAACCACCGAAATCGCGCGCGCCGCCGACAAATCCCAGTTCGATTTGAACTGCGGCGAGGAAATCGGCCGCACGTCGGTATGACCGTCGACACGCAGCACCCACGCGATCTCGCCCGGAATTTTCTTTTCAAGATCGACCAGCGCAGATGCGAGCTGGTCGAGCTCGGCGCGGCCGTCGGGCAGAAGCTGCGCCTGTCCGGTATCGAAGAAGACTTCGGACTGGAACACGAAGCGATCACCGACGATGCGGATGTCGGGCCGGTCGCCAAGGATGGCGCGCAGCCGTCCGAAGAATTCGGAGCGGTAGCGCGACAATTCCTGCACCCGCTGCGCCAGCGCGACGTTCAGGCGCTGGCCGAGATCGGCGATCTTGCCTTGCGATTCCTTGTCGCGTTTTTCCGAAGCGTCGAGTGCCTCTTCGAGCGCCGCGAGCTGCCGCCGCAGCGCGCTGATCTGCTGGTTGAGAATTTCGACCTGCGACAAAGCGCGCGCGGATATTTCCTTCTCTGCATCGAGCGCCTTGCCGAGGCCTGCGGCGTTCGCGCCGGTGCCCATGATGCGGTCGCGTTCGGCCTCTGCCGCAGCGAGTCCCGCGCGCATCTGCGTGAGTTGATCCTCAAGGCCGAGCTTGCCGGCCTTCTCCAGCGACAGAAGATTGGAGAGCTGGGCGATCTGCGCGTTCAGCCGCTCCAACGCCTTGTCCTTGCCGCTGACCTCCTGCGACAGATAAAACTGCACGACAAGAAACACCGACAGCAGGAACACGATCGACAGCACGAGTGTGGAGAGTGCATCGACGAATCCCGGCCAGTAATTAAATCCGCTCTCGCTGCGGCGTCCGCGTGCCAGCACCATCCGCTATCTCCGCGCCGAGGATTCGCGGTCCAGCGCAATCCGCTCGAGCAGTTTTCGGATTTCCGAGTTCTGCTCGCCCTGGCTGTCGGCCCATTCGCGGATCAGTTGCTGTTCGCTGCGCATGTGATGCACGAGGCCCTGAATGGCTTCGGCAAGATTGGCCATCGCGGTCGATGTGGCTCGGCCCGATCCCATGTCCTCGACGGTGGCGCGCAGGCGCTCGATCAGCGGCGACATTTCGGAGGATGCGCCGCCGCCCGTATAACCGTCGCTGGAATATTCGCGCACGGTCTCGGCCAGCCAGTCTTCCAAATCCGTGTAGAAGCGGTTCTGCGCCTGGCTCGATTGCAGATCGAGAAAGCCGAGGATCAGCGATCCGGCGAGGCCGAATAGCGACGACGAGAACGAAATGCCCATGCCGCCGAGTGGGGCAGCGAGGCCATCCTTGAGCGTATCGAACAGCGCGCCAGCTTCGCCGCCGACTTTCAGTCCCTCGATCACCTTGCCGACCGAGCCGACGGTCTCGATCAGGCCCCAGAACGTGCCGAGCAGGCCGAGGAATACCAGAAGGCCAGTCATGTAGCGCGACAGGTCACGCGCCTCGTCGAGCCGTGTGGCAATCGAATCCAGCAGATGCCGCATGGTCTGCTG
>DASWQB010000110.1:0-6494 GCA_036398335.1 Afipia sp.
GCCGCGCGATCGAGACCGAATTTCCTATTCAAGATAAATTCAATTCATTGCCGCAGCCCAAACCGGCGGCGATCCGCGCGCGCGGGATTTCATCCTTCGTCACGGTGCAGGAAGGCTGCGACAAGTTCTGCACCTTCTGCGTGGTGCCTTATACGCGCGGCATGGAAGTCTCGCGTCCGGTGTCGCGCATCATCGACGACGTGCTGCGCCTGACCGAGAACGGCGTGCGTGAGATCACGCTGATCGGACAGAACGTCAACGCCTATCACGGCGAAGGCCCAAGCGGCGCGCCATGGTCGCTCGGCGAACTGCTGCATCGTCTGGCAAAAATTCCAGGCGTCGCGCGGCTGCGTTATTCGACCAGCCATCCGCGCGACGTGGATGACGCGTTGATCGCCGCACACCGCGATATTCCCGCCGTGATGCCGTTCGTGCATCTGCCGGTACAATCGGGCTCCGACCGGATTCTCGCGGCGATGAACCGTAAACATACCGCCGACGATTATCGCCGCATTGTCGATAAATTCCGCAATGTGCGCGAAGATATTGCATTTTCATCGGATTTTATCGTTGGCTTCCCCGGCGAGACCGAGGAAGATTTTTCCGCCACACTCGCGCTGGTCACACAAATCAGTTACGCTGGCGCATATTCGTTCAAATACTCGCCCCGCCCGGGAACGCCCGCGGCGGACATGCAGGAGATGGTTGCAACCCCGGTGATGGACGAGCGATTGGCGCGGCTTCAGGAGTTGATCGACAGCCAGCAGGCGGCGTTCAACGCGGCTGCCATCGGACAGACGGTGGACGTGCTGTTCGAACGAAGCGCGCGCAATCCGGGCCAGATCGTCGGCCGCACCGCTTATTTGCAACCCGCGCATGTGATCGCCCCGCCCGACATCATCGGTCAGGTTTTGCCGGTCACGATCGACGCCCTTGAGCGCTACAGCCTGATCGGCGCGCTCGCCGCCACGCCGCCGCGTGCAGCCTTGTCTCACGTCGCACCTCAAGCCATCATGGGAGCCTGAACCCTTGTCGAAATCCTTGCCGAAAAGCGCATCGGATTCGCCTTCACTCGCTCCCGGCCGCAAGACCGAGATTCCTCCGCAGCCCGAGACCCACACCGTCGTCACGTTCGACGATAACCGCGCGGCCTCCGCCGTCGTTGGTCCTTACGGCCAGCATCTGGCATTGATCGAGCGCCGGCTCGGCGTGGTCGCGGATTCGCGCGGCAATCAGGTGACCATTGGCGGCTCGCGCGACACCTGCGACGCAGCGCGGCGCGTGCTGGAGATGCTTTATCAGCAGGCCCTTGAGGAAAACGATATCGCGCAGGGCGATGTCGAGGGCGCGATCCGTGCCATCATCGCGCAGGGTTCTCTGTTCGACTTTGATCCGAAAACCGCCAAATCCGCATTCGAGGAAATCAATCTGCGCAAACGCCCGGTGCGCGCGCGCACCGCCGCGCAGGATTCCTATATCCGTGCGCTCAAGCGCAACGAACTGGTGTTCGGCATCGGCCCCGCCGGCACCGGCAAGACATGGCTCGCGGTGGCGCAGGCCTGCCAGTTGTTCGAGCGCAAGGAAGTCGACCGCATCATCCTGTCGCGTCCCGCGGTCGAGGCCGGCGAGCGTCTCGGCTTCCTGCCTGGCGACATGCGCGAGAAGGTCGACCCTTATCTGCGGCCGATCTACGATGCGCTTTACGATTTGATGGATTCGCGCATCGTCGAGCGCGCGCTGCAAAGCGGCGAGATCGAAATCGCGCCGCTGGCCTTCATGCGCGGCCGCACGCTGACAAATGCCGCGATCATCCTCGATGAGGCGCAGAACACCACCTCGATGCAGATGAAAATGTTTCTCACGCGTCTTGGTGAAAACAGCCGCATGATCATTACCGGCGATCCGAGCCAGGTCGATCTTCCCAACGGCCAGCCGTCGGGTCTGGCGGAAGCCGCCAAGCTGCTCGACGGCGTCGAAGGCATCGCGCAGGTCAGATTTGCCGCCGAAGACGTGATCCGGCACGAATTGGTGGCGCGCATCGTCGCCGCCTATGAGAGCGCGCCGCAGCGCCCGGCTTCCGGCAAGTTCTGAGTTTTCAAGAAACCCGAAACCAAGCCCAACTCCATGTCGACGACCGCCATACCGCAAGCCGACATCCTGATCGAAGCTGAGTGCTGGCAGGATGAGAAAGAGGCCCCGGCAATCATCCAGCGGGCCATTGCCGCCGCAGCCGCGATGGTCGAGCTGCCCGGCGGAACGACAGAACTCGCCGTGCTTCTGACGGATGATCCCGGTGTGCAGGCGCTCAACAAGACATGGCGCGGCATCGACGCGCCGACCAACGTGCTATCGTTTCCCGCGGTGTGGCGTGACGAAGGCTCACTTGAGACCGACGGCGTGCCGCTCATGCTCGGCGACATCGCCATCGCTTATCAGACCTTGCGCACGGAAGCGGATAGCGAAACAAAGCCGTTCGGGAATCATCTGGCGCATCTGACGGTCCACGGCTTTCTACATTTATTGGGTTACGACCATACGACCGACGACGAAGCGGAGATCATGGAAGGCCTTGAAACAAAAATTCTGGCGCAGCTCGGAATTTCAGATCCCTATGCGCATCACGGCCAGGCGGACTAAGTGACACCCGATAACGATATTCTGGCGCCAGACGTGCCCTCCACCGGCGACCAGTTGCCGGTGCCCGTTCGGCATGGCGAGGTCCTGCGGCCGGCGTCCGAGATGTGGCTGATGCGCGCGCTGCGCACGCTGTTCGGCTGGAAGGCCGGATCGGCGCGCGCCGATCTTCAGGTGGTGCTGGATGCCACCGCGCCGGGCGAAACCAGCTTCACAACCATTGAACGCACGATGCTGCGTAATATTCTGGCGCTGCACGACCGGCGTATCGCCGACGTGATGGTGCCCCGCGCCGACATCATTGCGGTGAAGCGCGATATTTCGCTGGGTGAATTGATGAGCGTGTTCGAAAGCGCGGGCCACTCGCGCCTCGTGGTTTACAACGATACGCTCGACGATCCCGAAGGCATCGTCCACATCCGCGATCTCGTGGCGTTCATGGCGTCAAAAGCGAAAGTCGATCCGGAGTTGAACGCCAAGCGCAAGAAGCCGTTTCCGGCCGGCCTCGATCTGCGCTCGGTCAATCTCGGCGTGGCGCTGGCCGACGCCGGGTTGATGCGCAAACTGCTTTACGTGCCGCCGTCGATGCCCGCGATCGATCTGCTCGCGCAGATGCAGGCGACGCGCATTCATCTGGCGCTGGTGGTCGACGAATATGGCGGCACCGACGGACTGGTGTCGATTGAAGATATTGTCGAGCAGGTGGTCGGCGAGATCGACGACGAACATGACGGGGATGAGGCGCCGGCTGTTGTGCGCCAGAGCGACAATTCCTTCATCGCCGACGGACGCGCGTCTCTGGATGACGTCAAATCCGTCGTCGGCGAGGACTTCAATACCGGCGAGGCGGGCGAGGATGTCGATACGCTCGGTGGTTATCTCGTCACACAGGTCGGCCGATTTCCGGTGCGCGGCGAAGTGATTTCCGGTCCGGGGGATTTCGAGATCGAGGTGCTCGACGCCGATCCGCGCAGGGTCAAGCGCGTGCGCATCGGCACCCGCAAGGATCGCTCGAACCTGCGGATCCGGGAAACCCGCCGTCGCGAGGCCGCGGCAGACGCCGCGGCGGCCGTGTCGGAAAAGAATCCGGTCCCCCGCGACGGCGCGGGCGCGGCCTGATGTCAGCGGCGACCGCCTTCCTCTCCGCCGGGCGCACCGTTCTCCTGATTTGGGGATGGAAACGTGCCGCGCTGGCTTTCATCGCGGGCGCGCTGTCCGCATTGGCGATGGCGCCGTTCAATATATGGCCGGTCCTTTTCGTGACCGTTCCCGTCGCGGTCTGGCTGATCGATGGCGCGGGCGCGGGACGGCGCGGCGGCATACCGGCGGCGGCCTTGTCCGGCTGGTGGTTCGGCTTCGGCTATTTCGTCGCCGGACTTTACTGGATCGGCTACGCCTTTCTTGTCGATGCGCAGACCTTCGCCTGGCTGCTGCCAGCGGCGGTCGCGGGATTGCCGGCGTTTCTCGCATTGTTCATGGCGCTCGGCTTCGGCCTTGCGCGCGCAATCTGGACCAAAGATGCCTCGCGCATTCTCGCTTTTGCCGCCGCCATCACGATCAGCGAATGGCTGCGTGGACACATCCTCACAGGCTTTCCATGGAATCTGTTCGGCTACGCGCTGGCCGAACCGCTGGCGCTGGCGCAGGTCACGTCTTTGATCGGCATCTGGGGCCTGACATTTCTGTCGCTCGCGATATTCGCGAGTCCCGCAGTTTTGATCGACCAACGTGCGGCAACGCGGCGACCAATACAGCGACCTTGGCTGCCGCTTGCCGCCTCGCTCGCATTGCTTCTGGCGATGGGCGGATACGGCGCGTGGCGGTTGAACGATCATCCCACAAAGCTGGTGCCGAACGTGAAATTGCGGCTGATGCAGCCAAACCTGCAGCAAGACGCAAAGTTCAACTACTCAGCCAAGAAAGCGGTGATGGAGAAATATCTGTCGCTGTCGGATCGCGCGACCGGCCCGCAATCGACCGGCGTGCGCGACGCCACCATTCTGATCTGGCCGGAATCGGCGTTTCCGTTTTTCCTCGTGCGCGAGGCCGACGTGCTGGCGCAGATCGCCGATTTTCTGCCTTCCACCACGACGCTTATCACCGGCTCGGTGCGCCCGCCGGATTCCCCGCCCGGCGTGAAGGTGACGCAGGCCTATAATTCCATCTACGCCATCGATCATGATGGCAGCGTGCTGTCGGTCTACGACAAGCTGCATCTGGTTCACTTCGGCGAATATCTGCCGTTCCAGAGCGCGATGGAAAAACTTGGTTTCGTGCAACTGACGAAGGTGATCGGCGGCTTCATCCCCGGCGAGCGCCGGCGCGTGATGGAGATTCCCGGCGCGCCGCACATGCTGCCGCTGATCTGTTACGAGGTGGCCTTCTCCGGTGCCATCGTGCCATCCGGAGAGCGTCCCGGCTGGATCGTGAACCTCACCAATGACGGCTGGTTCGGCATTTCGACCGGCCCCTACCAGCATCTCCAGATGGCACGTTTTCGCGCCATCGAAGAGGGACTGCCGATCGTGCGTGTCGCCAATACCGGCATCTCGGCGGTGATCGATCCGCTGGGACGCACCGTCGCGCGGCTGGAACTCGGCCGCGAGGGCGTACTGGATTCGGCGCTGCCTGCCGCGATTTCGCCGACGCTGTTCTCGCGGATCGGCGATGTTCCGCTCGCTGTTCTTCTTGCGATTTCGCTGCTCTATGTGTTGCGGCGCCGGGCAATGTGGCGGAAT
The DNA here is from genome assembly GCA_036398335.1 of Afipia sp. Lineage (GTDB taxonomy): Bacteria > Pseudomonadota > Alphaproteobacteria > Rhizobiales > Xanthobacteraceae > Afipia. Next base: position 5,373 of record DASWQB010000110.1, read on the forward strand.
GGCTGACACTCACCACGGTTCCGAAATCGCCTCAAACCAGCCAAATTACAGCTGAATACCCCCGATTTAACCTAAATTCTTTATCACGCCGATCGGTCGCATTTGACGATCCCGGCGCAAAAAGCTTATTTCGGCGTGCGTCCCACAAACACATGGCTGAACAGGCAGAGTTTGAAGAAGGTCGAGTATGTCCGCGAAAACGCCTAATCCCGTGGATAAACATGTCGGCAGCCGCGTGCGGATGCGCCGCATCATGCTGGGCATGAGCCAGGAGAAACTCGGCGAGGCGCTCGGCCTGACCTTTCAGCAGGTGCAGAAATACGAAAAAGGCACCAACCGCATCGGCGCAAGCCGCGTCCAGCAGATCGGCGACGTGCTTCAGGTGCCGGTGTCGTTCTTCTTCGACGGCGGCCCGAGCACCTCGATCTCCTCGGAGGGTTTTGCCGAAGCGTCTTCGCCGGCCTATGTCTCCGACTTCCTTGCCACGTCCGAAGGGATCGCGCTGATCCGCGCCTTCACCCGCATCGAAGATCCCAAGCTCCGCCGCAGCATCGTCGACCTCGTCGAGCAGATGGCTTCGCGCGAAGCACCCGACCGGCGCTGACCTTCCAACATGACGAACAACGACAAGGCCGATGACGCGAAAGCGGATCACGCTCTCGCCGAACACGGCTCGTTTTTCGGCCGCCGCAAGGGCCATCGCCTGCGCGCGCATCATGCCGACCTGATCGAACATCTGCTGCCACGCCTGTCGCTCGACATCGCGCAAGCCGCACCGGCCGATCTCACCGCGCTGTTCGCGCCGGAGGTCACGAGCGTGCGGCTCGAAATCGGCTTCGGCGGCGGCTAGCATCTGATCGCCGAGGCGCTGGCGCATCCGCAAACCGGGTTCATCGGCTGCGAGCCTTACGTCAACGGCATGGCGAAAATCCTGGCGCAGATCGAGGCGCGCAGCATCTCCAACATCCGCCTGTTCGCCGGAGACGCCGCCGAACTCGTCTCATGGGCTTCGCCCGGTGCGCTGTCGCGGATCGACCTGATCCACCTCGATCCCTGGCCGAAACGCCGCCACTGGAAGCGCCGCTTCGTTCAGGATGAGACGGTCGAGGCCATCACGCGCGT
>DASWQB010000111.1:0-2854 GCA_036398335.1 Afipia sp.
GCTCAGGATTTCGGGCGAGGGCGCATCGATCGTGCCGGCCTGTGCAGCGCCGAGCGTGACGTATTCGACGGTGCGTTGCTCGTTCTGGAATCGCGTCAGCGCATCGAGCTGGGTCCTGGTCGGCTCGGCTCCCGCGGAAAAACTGCCGGCGAGTTGACGGCGCAGCGTGGTGCGGCGCTGCTCGGCGATGTAGCGTTGCTCGCTATAGCCGAACTGGCGCAGTGCAGCAGCGAAGCGCTGCGGATCGAACTGACCGCCGACACCGGCGAAATTCGGATCGGCCGCGATCGCGCTCGCCACCTCTGCGTCGGACATCGCAAGGCCCAGCCGCCGCGCTTCCTCATCGAGCACGGATTCGGCGACGACCTGCTGCAACACCTGCCGGTCTAGACCGAAGAGGCGTGCCTGCTCGGTGGTGAGCGGCCATCCGGCCTGACGGCTGACCTGTTGCAGGCGGTCGGTATAAAGCTGGCGGAATTGCTCCGTCGAAATCTCGGTGCCGCCGATGGTCGCCAGACTGGACGAGCCATAGCCCTTGAAGATGTCGGCGATACCCCACAGACCGAAACTGACGATCAGGACGCCGAACATGATCGACATCACGGTCTTGCCGAGCCAGTTCCGTGAGGCGGTGCGCATTCCTCGAAGCATGGGGCCATCTGTTTGTTCAGGGGGAAGGACCGGCGCGCTCTGGTCTGGGCGTCACCGGAATGGTGACTTCATATAAAGCGATGGCAGTTCCCGGGCAACCGCACCGGTGGAGTGGATTTGCCATTCGCCACCAGCCAGCTCCGGTTCTCAGGCGAATGGCAAATCCAAAGCTCCACCAGAACTTATATTTGCCGGTGGTCCTGTGGTTCTAACATTCGCATCGGTGGCCGCCGCGACGGAATGCGCATGCAGAACCGGAACACTGGGGGGTGACGCCTTGAAGCGGTTAATGCGGATGTCCTGATATTGGCGGTGTGGAAAGCGGGCTGACCATCTGGCATCGGCAGGAGCCCTCTGATAGCGCAGGAATGGGGAACAGGAACATCGGATGACCACACGAACGCGCCCGCTGATCGCGGGGAACTGGAAGATGAACGGGCTGTCCGGCTCGATCGCGGAACTGGACGCGATCATTGCCGGATCGGCGGAGGTTTCACAGCGGGCCGATCTGCTGATTTGCCCGCCCGCCACGCTGGTCGCCGCCTTCGCCGCCCGCGCCAAGGGATCGGCGGTCCTGATCGGCGGGCAGGATTGCCACCCCAGGCCCAGCGGCGCGCATACCGGCGATATCGCCGCCGAGATGCTCAAGGATGCCGGCGCCTCCTATGTCATCGTCGGCCACTCAGAGCGCCGGGCAGACCACTTCGAGACCGACGACGTCGTGCGGCAGAAGGCACAGGCCGCCCACCGGGCCGGATTGACCGCGATTGTCTGTGTCGGCGAGACCGGGACTGAGCGTGACGCGGGACGGACGCTTGAGATCGTGGGACGGCAGATCGAGGGATCGGTGCCGGATGACGCGCCGCCGGGAAGCCTGGTGATCGCTTACGAGCCGGTCTGGGCGATCGGCACCGGTGTGACGCCGACAACACAGGATGTCGAGCGAATTCATGCGTTTATTAACCTACAGTTAAACAAGAAGATCAGCAAAACCGGTGAACTTCCGCGCATCCTCTATGGTGGATCGGTAAAGCCAAGTAATTGCAATAAGTTGCTTGATATTCTTCATGTCGACGGTGCGCTGGTCGGCGGAGCCAGCCTGAAAGCCTCGGACTTCCTTGCGATCGCGGCGTCTCTTCCCAAATAACGTTCGGGCGCGCGCGTCAGCACCGCCGCCTATTGGGGTGACAAGGCCCCCCGCAATCGTGTAGAGACCGCGCAACTTCAATCACCCGCAAGCATCGCCGCCCGGCCATCCGGTGCCGCTGAATTGCGATGGGAACATTATGCAGACCGTCATCATCGTTATCCATCTCATGATTGTCGCCGCGCTGATCGCGGTGGTGTTGTTGCAGAAGTCCGAAGGCGGCGGCCTCGGCATGGGCGGCGGCGGAGGGGGCGGCTTCATGTCGAGCCGGGGCACCACGAACCTTTTGACCCGCACGACAGCCATTCTGGCGGCGGGTTTTTTTGTCACCAGCCTGTTCCTGTCGTGGCTCGCGGCCAGCCAGCATGGCCCAAGCTCGATCATCAATCCGCCGGCCGGCAATTCGCGGCCCGGCGCGCCGGATGCTCCCCCGGTCGGCGGTCTTCTGGATTCGCTGAAGAAACCGGACGCGCCGGCACCTGCCGCGCCAGCGGCTCCTGCCGGACCGCAGGCTCCGCAGTCCCGGTAAAACAGGGATGAAACCCGCGAGCGGCTTGCCCCAATCCTCAGCAAGCCGCAGCAACATGCTGTGAGTTTTGAATTTTCGAAGTCACCCACAGGCGCGAGAGCATACGCGCGATTTGTTGGTGATGGGCCTCGATTGGTTTTGCGAATCGAACAGGTAGCGTTAAAGGTTGGCTCCCATGGCGCGGTATATTTTCATCACCGGCGGCGTGGTTTCCTCGCTCGGAAAAGGACTGGCATCGGCCGCGCTCGGCGCGGTGTTGCAGTCGCGAGGCTACAAGGTCCGCCTTCGCAAGCTCGACCCCTATCTCAATCTCGATCCCGGAACGATGTCGCCGTATCAGCACGGCGAGGTGTTCGTCACCGATGACGGCGCGGAGACCGATCTCGATCTTGGCCATTACGAGCGATTCACGGGGCGACCCGCCACCAAGGCGGACAACATCACCACCGGGCGCATCTACCAGGACATTCTCAACAAAGAGCGGCGCGGAGACTATCTCGGCGCCACGGTGCAGGTGATTCAGCACA
>DASWQB010000112.1:0-16257 GCA_036398335.1 Afipia sp.
GATACGCATCGACCAGCGCGCCATCGATCTGGCGCGGATTTTTCATCGCCTCGGTGACGGCCTGCTTGGTGATGGCATTGAACACCACGCGCTCGATCGTTTGATCCTTAAGCGCGCGCTTCTGTTTCATGATCTCCAGGACGTGCCAGGAGATCGCTTCACCCTCGCGGTCAGGGTCGGTTGCGAGGATCAGTTTGTCGGCGCCCTTGAGCGCCTTGGCGATCTCGTTGAGACGGCCGGCAGCTTTAGGATCATTTTCCCAGATCATCTGGAAATTGGCGTCAGGATCGACCGAGCCATTCTTGGCCGGAAGGTCCCGGACATGGCCGTAGGACGCCAGGACCTCATAGGAGGAACCCAGATATTTGTTGATCGTCTTGGCCTTGGCAGGCGACTCGACAATGACGAGATTCATTTGATTCCAATGACTTATGTGAGGAAAACGGGCCGGAATCGCAAGGCCGGCACCGCCGCTCTGGCCCGATACATGGGTAAAGAGCCCGGTTCTGTCAAATCGTTCCCTTGTGACTGCGGTCCTAAGGACAACCAAGGGGTGATTTAATTTTAAGTATATGCATCTTAAAGTTGTAAAATTACCCGGCTTTGGTGTATCAATTCCGTTCAGTGAGACGATTCCGGCAAGGCCTTTTCGGTGAAATCGATGCCGCCGCGCACTCAGAGCCGCGACCCTTCGCAGCCGCAACTTTATAAGGGTGACGGAGGGCCTCTGGAGGCCGCCGATTTTATTGCAACAGCACTTATCGATCTCAAACGGATGTCGCACCGGCACCGGCTGGATATGCTGACCTACTTGCTCGACCTTGCCTATATCGAGGCGCAGGAAAGCATGCGGACGCGGCGCAAGTCAGGGCAACCCTAAGGTCATCTCCGGCCGCGCACAGCGCCATGCGCGGTCTCGGTGCACGCGAACAGATTTTGTTGTGCGGGCTGTTCAATCCGGCATCGCCACGGTGGTGTCGCCGGGCTGGAGAACACGTCCGTCCGCGGCACGGATTTCGATTTTCTGAAGAGGTCGGCCGGTTTTTGTGTCGAGCAGAAGCGAATGTTGCTCGCCCGGCGCGTACGAAAACTCTTCGCTCCATTGTCGCAGCGCGACCAGCACCGGGAAAAGGGCACGGCCCTTTGCGGTCAGCACATACACTTTATATGCGCTGCCGTCGGACGCGGGCCCGAGTTCCAGAATGCCGTGGGCGGTGAGAGTCCGCAGCCGCGCGGCGAGAATGTTCTTGGCCATGCTGAGCTGTTTTTGAAATTCGCTGAATCGCCGCGTGCCCATCAGAGCATTGCGCACGATCAGCAACGACCACCAATCGCCGATAACGTCGAGCGAGCGTGCAACCGGACAGGGGTCGTTGCTCATGCTGGTGCGTTTCATGAATTTTCGTCCCTCTCACGCAAATGTGGTTGCAATATAAAACTAGCTTCATTATCTGGCACGAGTGGTTTTATATTGCAACCAGATAAGGACGATTTTCCATGAGACTTAAAGGCAAAACGGCTTTCATCACAGGCGGTAACAGCGGCATTGGTCTTGCGACCACGCGGCTGTTCATAGCCGAAGGCGCGAGGGTTGCGATCACCGGCCGTAAGCAGGACACGCTTGATGCGGTGACACAGGAATTCGGCGACAAGGTTTTGGCGATCAAGGCTGACATCAATGACGTCGCGCAGACCGGGATTGCAATACAGCAGGCAGTGCAAACATTCGGCAAGCTCGACATTGTGTTTGCCAACGCCGGCATCAGCGCCAACACGCCGGTCGGCGGCACGACCCTCGAGACATTTGAGAGTGTGCTGCGAACCAATCTGACGGCCGTATTCTTCACCGTTCAAGCGGCTGCGCCGCACCTCAACGACAACGCGTCGATCATACTCAACGGCTCGGTCATCAGCGTACTTGGCAATCCCGGTTATTCGGCCTACGCCGCGACCAAGGCCGGTGTGCACGCCATGGCCCGGGTGATGGCGTCAGAATTGTCGCCGCGCGGCATTCGCGTCAACGTGGTCGCGCCGGGCGCGACACGCACACCGATCTGGGATCGCACGGCACCGACTGCGGACGCCTTCGCCGTGCTGGAAAAACGCCTCGCCGGCGTGACGCCGCTCGGTCGCATCGGCGAGGCGGATGACATCGCCAGGACTGTGCTGTTTCTGGCTTCTGACGATGCGCGGCATGTGCAGGGCCAGGAGATTTTCGTCGATGGCGGCGCGACCGCGCTGCCTGCCGGCGCGCCGATTTTCCGAGGTTAAATCAGGGCCACCATGCCGCCGCCGTGGCGCTCCAGCCGTCCTGCGAGTTCAAGCTCCAGCAGAACGGTCCGCGCCACGGCCGGCGAGGTGTTCGCGAAGCGCACCAGATCGTCGATGCCGATAGGGGATGGACCGAGCAGGGCGATGATGCGCGCGCGCTCGTCGGCATGCGGTTCATCCTCGATCGGATCGTCGTCGCGCTCATTGATCGGCAGCTCAATGGGCCGCTCCATGATGGGGCGGACCGCCTCGATCACGTCAGTGGCTTCGGTCACCAATGTCGCGCCCTGTTTGATGAGATCGTTGGTGCCAGCGGCGCGCGGGTCGAGCGGGGAGCCGGGGACAGCGAACACCTCACGGCCCTGTTCGTTGGCGAAGCGCGCGGTGATCAGCGAGCCGGAACGATAGGCAGCTTCCACGATGATGACGCCGAGCGCGCCGCCGGAGATCAAGCGATTACGGCGCGGGAAGTCACGCGCGCGCGGGACGTGGCCCATCGGCATTTCCGATATGGCGCCGCCTGAGTGCTCGATGATGTCGAGCAGCAGATCCTGATGTTCGGGCGGATAGATACGGTCATGGCCGCCGGCGAGAACGGCGACGGTGCCGCTCGCTAGCGAGGCGCGATGGGCGGCCTGATCGATGCCGCGTGCGAGGCCGGAGGTGACGATAAACCCGGCTTCGCCGAGGCCGCGCGCGATGTTTTGCGCAAATTTCAGGCCCGCGCCGGAGGCGTTGCGAGAGCCGACAATGCCGATCATCGGACCCATCTGCACCTCGAACGCGCCGCGCACGCCGAGCAGCGGCGGTGAATCGTCAATCAAGGCCAGACGCGGCGGATAGCCGTATTCGCCGGGCGCGCGCAGCGCCACGCCCATTTTTTCGCTGATGCCGATTTCGCTCGCAGCATCATCAACGCTGGCGATGCGTCCCGGTTTGCTGGCGCCGCCGCGCCGCGCCAGATCGGGAAGGCGCTCGAGTGCGGCGCGCGCGCTGCCGTAATGATTAATGAGAGAACGGAAGGTGCGCGGTCCGACATTGTCGGACCGGATCAGGCGCAGCCAGTCGATGCGCTGCGCATCGGTCAGGTTCTGCGTGCTTTTGCGTGGTTGCGTGTCCAAGCCGTCCCCCGGAGCGGACGGAGTTTTGCCCAAGTTGGGGAACAGGGCAATGCATTGGGGAGAGGAAATTACCCCTTGCTGCCGATCTTGCTCTCGGTGCCGTCGCGCAGCCGCTTGATATTGGCGCGGTGCATATACCAAAGCATCGCCGACAAAATCGCGAACAGCGCCGCGAGAGGCAGGAAGCCGGACCACAACAGCAGAACAGGTACAATTGCGCTCGCGACCAGCGCCGCCAGCGACGAATAACGCGTCACGAAAGCCGTGCCGAGCCAGACCACGGCGAACGCAAGGGCGGCAGGCCAGAACAGGCCGAGCAGCACGCCAAGATAAACTGCGACGCCTTTGCCGCCCTTGAATTTCAGCCATGCCGGAAACAGATGGCCAAGAAACGCGCCGAGCGCGGCGGCCATCGCGGCGTCGAGTCCGATGTAATAGCCGGCGAGCACCACGATGACGGTGCCCTTGAGCATATCGAGCAGCAGCGTGAGCGCGGCGAGGTCCTTGCGGCCGGTGCGCAGCACATTGGTCGCGCCGATATTGCCGGAGCCGATCGACCGCAGATCCTGCGTGCCGGCGAGTTTGGTGATGAGCAGGCCGAACGGGATCGAGCCGAAGGCGTAGCCCCAGATCAGCGCGATCAGAAGGCTGACGAGATAGTAGGTCATGTCATCCTACGCATGTTGGAAAACGCTGCGGCCGCCGACGATGGTGCGGACCGCCCGGCCCGTGAATTTCGCCTCGTCGAACGGCGTGTTCTTGCACTGCGATTTCAATTCGTCCCGGTCGAGAACCCACGGCACATCGAGATCGATCACCACGAGGTCGGCTGGCGAGCCCGCGCGCAGCGAACCGCCGGGCAGCCCGAGCAATTCGGCGGGCCGCGTCGACATTGCGCGGATCAGCGCCTTGAGGCCGATCTCGCCAGAATGAACGAGGCGCAGTCCCGCGGGAAGCATGGTCTCAAGACCGATCGCGCCGGGCTCGGCTTCGGCGAAAGGCAACCGTTTCACCTCCACGTCCTGCGGATTGTGGTCGGACATGATGACATCGATGAGACCGGAGGCGACTGCCTCGACCAGCGCGGTGCGATCGATTTCGGTGCGCAGCGGCGGGGACAGTTTGAGGAAGGTGCGGTAGGGGCCGATGTCGTTTTCGTTGAGGGTGAGATGATTGATCGAGCTTGAGGCGCTTACCTTGAGACCGGACTCCTTCGCGCGCTTCAAAATCTCCAGCGAGTCGATGCAGGTAACCGAGGCGGCGTGATAGCGCCCGCCGGTCAGCGCGACGAGGCGCATGTCGCGCTCCAGCACCACGGCCTCCGAAGCATTGGGAATGCCCATCAGGCCAAGGCGCGATGCGAACTCGCCTTCGTTCATCACGCCTTCGCCGACCAGATGCGGGTCTTCGGTGTGATGCACGATCAGCGCGCCGAAATCGCGCGCGTACATCAGCGCGCGGCGCATCACCAGTGCGTTCATCACGCTGTGGTTGCCGTCGGTGAAGGCGACGGCGCCGGCGGCCTTGAGCAGGCCGAACTCCGTCATTTCCTCGCCGGCCATGCCTTTGGTCAGCGCGGCCATCGGATGGATGTTGACGATGGCGGTGTCACGGGCGCGGCGCAGCACGAAATCGACGGTGGCGGAATTGTCGATGACGGGCTTGGTATCCGGCTGGCAGACAATGGTGGTGATGCCGCCTGCCGCCGCGGCCTGGCTAGCGGAGGCAAATGTTTCGCGGTGGCCCGCGCCGGGTTCGCCGACGAAGGCGCGCATGTCGATCAGGCCGGGGGCGACCACCTTGCCCGCGCAGTTGATGATATCGGTGCCTTCGGGTACGCCGGCTGCGCCGATGCCGCGCCGCGCGTCCTTGATCACGCCGTCGGCGATCAGCACATCGCCCGGCTCGTCGATGTCGCGCGAAGGATCGATCAGCCGTGCGTTGGCGAGCAGGATCGGGTGGCGGCGGTCAGATAACATGATCAAGCGTTCGGCAGGTTGCGGGCGAGTGCTTCAAGCACCGCCATGCGTACCGCCACTCCCATTTCAACCTGCTCGCGGATCAGCGACTGCGCGCCGTCTGCCACAATGGAGTCGATCTCGACGCCCCGGTTCATCGGTCCCGGATGCATCACCAGTGCGTCCGGCTTGGCATAGGCCAGTTTCTTCTGGTCGAGGCCGTAATAATGAAAATATTCGGAGCTTGAGGGCACGAACGAACCGTTCATGCGTTCGCGCTGAAGGCGCAGCATCATCACGATGTCCGCGCCGTTGAGACCCTCGCGCATGTCGCGCGCCACCTCGACGCCCATGCGTTCGATGCCGGGAGGCAAAAGGGTGGAGGGGCCGACGACGCGGACCCGCGCGCCCATCGCGTTCAGCAGGATGATGTTGGAGCGCGCCACGCGCGAATGCAGCACGTCGCCGCAGATCGCGACCAGAAGGCCCTCGATCCGGCCCTTGTTGCGCCTGATCGTCAGCGCGTCGAGCAGGGCCTGGGTCGGATGCTCGTGCGCGCCATCACCGGCATTGATGACCGAGCCATCGACTTTATGAGCGAGCAGTTCCACCGCGCCGGAGGCATGATGGCGCACCACCAGGATATCGGGGTGCATGGCGTTCAGTGTCACGGCAGTGTCCATCAAGGTCTCGCCCTTGCGGATCGAGGAGGAGGACACCGACATGTTCATGACGTCGGCGCCGAGACGCTTGCCCGCAATTTCAAAGGAAGACTGGGTGCGGGTGGACGCTTCGAAAAACAGGTTGACCTGGGTGCGGCCGCGCAGGTTGGTGCGTTTTTTGTCCACTTGCCGGTTGAGTTCGACGAACTCCTCGGACAGGTCCAAAAGGCCCGTAATATCGGCCGCGGAAAGGCCCTCGATGCCCAGCAAATGCCGGTGAGCGAGGACAAAACTCGATTTCGATGCGAATGTCATTAAAGCAGAAGCTATAGGCAGAGTTGGATGGCGGGGCAAGGCGGATTCGCCACCTTGCGGGTTTTCCCCCGCTGATGTCCGGGCAGGGTAAATGGACGGAAACGCAGCTGTGAATATCCGAGACAAACGCTTTCATTCCGGTCGTCATGCCCGGCATCCATGTCTTTTCTCGGTCAGCCAAGTCCCGGCCGGCCAAGTCTTGGTCAGCCAAGTCTCGGTCAGCCAAGGCGTGGATGGCCGGGACATCGGCGAGCGAAGCAACGCCGTTCTTTGAACGGCCGGTCATGACAAAAGCAGCGGGAGCCGAATGAAACTGCCAATTGTGATCCTGCTGGCCGGTATCGGCACTTCCTCCATGATGGCGCATGCTGGTCAGTCTTTGCCCGGCGATTTTGTCTATCTGCGCGACATCGACCCCACCATCGTTCAGGACATGCGCTACGCCACCGCCAACAATTTCGTCGGTCACCGGCTCAATGGCTATGAGGCGGGCGAATGCATCGTCACACGCAATGTCGGCAACGCGCTGGCGCGGGTGCAGCGCGATCTCGTCCCGCGCGGCCTGTCGCTGAAAATGTATGACTGCTATCGCCCGCAGCGCGCGGTCGATGACATGTATGCGTGGGCGCAGGACGGGCGCGAAGTACCCGCGCAGCAGCTCTACAATCCCAAACTTCGAAAAAGAGATCTTTTCCGGTTGGGCTATATCGCTCGCCGTTCCGGACATTCGACCGGCAAGGCGGTGGACCTGACCATCGTGCGGTTGCCGGAACCAAAAGCGCCGCCGTTCGACCCCAAGGCCGATTACGCCGATTGCACCGGACCAGCTGCGCGTCGCGCGCCCGATTCCAGCGTCGATATGGGTGCCGGCTACGACTGCTCGGACGAGAAGGCACACACCGCCTCAAAGGCCATCACGCTGGAGCAGCGAAAATGGCGCGATACGCTCCTCTCCGCGATGGGCAGGCAAGGTTTTGTCAACTACGACATGGAATGGTGGCACTTCTCGCTGCCGGGGCAGGCGGACACTGCCTATGATTTCCCCGTCGCGCGGCGTCCTTAGAGTCAGGTTTCGCCGCCGCTCGCGCATTGCCGCTTTAGCTCGTCCAGAGGTTGTCCAGAGGTTGTCTATGAGTTCCGTTGAAATCCCCACACCAGCCGCGCCCATCAAGACGCCGCGTCCCCCGCAGGTCTGGAAGTTCTGGGGCACGCTGCTCTGGGGTCTTGTGATCTTCGTCGCATTGTTCCTGGGGCAGGCGGTGGTGGTCGGCGTCCTGCTGTGGCGGCGTGGATCGTTCGATATGGCCGCGCTCAGCTCACTGCTCGCGGGCGGGCTAACGCTCTCGCTGTCGGTTGTGGCTGGATTGCCGGCGGTGCTGGCCGCCATCTGGCTCGCAACGCGAACAGCGCGGATGGGCTTTGCCGATTATCTCGCGCTGCGCGCTCCGCCGTGGAAGCTTTTGCTGATCGGCGTGGTCGCGCTTGCCGTGCTCGTGGAGGGATGGGACCTCGTCGCCAAGGCCACGGGCCGCGACGTCGCGCCCGGTTTCATGGGCGAGGTTTTGAAATCGGCGCGCGCGGACAATACGCTGTGGCTGCTGGTGCTCGCGTTTTGCGTTGCTGCGCCGCTCACCGAAGAACTCTTCGCGCGCGGTTTTTTGTATCGCGGCTGGTCGGAATCGTTCCTGCGTCCTGTCGGCGCGATCATCCTGTCGTCGCTGGTTTGGACGCTGATGCACCTGCAATACAACTGGTTCTTTCTCGGCGAGGTCTTCTCGATCGGATTGCTGCTCGGTGTGCTGCGCTATTACGGCAATTCGATCTGGCTGACCGTGATCCTGCACGGCCTCAACAATCTCGCCGCCACGATCCAGACCATGTGGCTCACCGGCTCATAAATTGTCCCGGCGTAAAGTCGAGCGTGGAGTGGATTTGACATTCGCGCCACACCCGGCCGCGCGTTCAAAGGCGAATGTCAAATCCAGAACTCCACGCCAAATTTATATTTGCTAAGGTCCTTTGATTCTAACATTCGCAATAACGCCTGCCAAAACGCGATGCGAATGTTAGAATCGGACCTTTAGCCGGTCGAGCGCGCCCTGCAGGATAAAGATCGCGGCGTGCTCGTCGATCACCTTGGCGCGCTTGGCGCGGCTCATGTCCATCTCGATCAGTTCACGCTCCACGGCCACGGTGGAGAGCCGTTCGTCCCAAAACCCGATGGCAAGTTGCGTGAGCTTTGCGAAATTGCGCGCGAAGGCGCGGGTGGATTGCGCGCGGGGTCCCTCGCTGCCGTCCATGTTGATCGGCAGGCCGAGCACGAATCCGCATACGCCGCGCTCGCCGGCAAGCGCAAGCAGCCGTGCTGCATCGAGCGTGAACGTCTTGCGCGCAATGGTCTCGATCCCGGTCGCGAGCTTGCGGTCGGGGTCCGACACCGCGACGCCGATGGTCTTGGTGCCGAGATCGAGGCCGATCAGCGCGCCGCGCGGCGGCCAATGGGTCGCGGCTTCGATCAGGGGCAGTATCAAAGCGGGCATGCTTTCGCATACCATGCCGGTGTAAGGCGATGCAAAGCGGGGGCGAGGCGACATGGATGGATTGACGCTGTTCGGGCTGTTTGCGGTCAGTGCGATGTTGCTCTGTTATGCGCTGGAGGAGCGCGATCCGCTTTTTATTCTGGGATTTGCGGTGGCCTGCGCGCTCGGCTCAATCTATGGTTTTTTGCAGGGGGCGTGGCCGTTCGGGCTTGTCGAGGGAATCTGGGCGATCGTGGCATTGCGGCGCTGGTATCTCAGACGGCCGGCGGGTGCATAACGAGAGTGGCGCCCGTATGTTATGTTGGAGAAGGCCCGGCAACGAAGCGCGCGCCGCTCTCCCAATCATCATCGTGAGCAGACACCATGTGGCCGGACCGCAGACTCCTCGATTTGTTCAAGATTGACGTGCCGATCGTTCAGGCGCCCATGGCCGGCGTTCAGGACGTCGATGTGATGATCGGTGCGGCGCAGGGCGGTGCGCTGGCCTCGCTGCCATGCGCGATGCTCTCCGCGGAGAAAATGCGCGAACAGATCGGGATTTTCCGCCAGCGCGTCAGCGCGCCGGTCAACATGAACTTTTTCTGCCATACGGCAGTCGAAGCCGATCCGGCGCGCGAGACGATTTGGCGCAAACGCCTTGTGGCTTACTATAGGGAACTTGGACTCGATCCTGACGTGACGATCAACGCCGCCAATCGCGCGCCGTTCAGCGTCGAAACATGCGAACTGGTCGAGGAGTTGAAGCCCGACGTGGTCAGTTTTCATTTCGGGCTGCCCGACAAGGCGCTGTTGAAGCGTGTCAAGGACGCGGGCTGTGTTGTGATCGGATCGGCCACAATTGTGAGGGAAGCCATTTGGCTGGAGAACAATGGCGCCGATGCGATTATCGCACAGGGCGCGGAGGCGGGCGGACATCGCGGCATGTTCCTGACCGAGGATGTCGCGACACAGCCGGGAACTTTCGCGCTGGTGCCTCAGGTGGCCGACGCGGTGCGCGTGCCTGTGATCGCGGCGGGCGGTATCGCTGACGGACGCGGCATCGCCGCGGCCTTCGCCCTCGGCGCGGCGGGTGTGCAGATCGGGACCGCTTACCTTCGTACACCCGAATCCAAGGTTTCTCCGGGAGGCCGCGTGGCTCTCGCGGCTGCCGGCGACAATGATACCGTCGTCACCAATGTCATGACCGGGCGCCCGGCGCGCGGCGTTTTCAACCGGCTGATGCGCGAAGTGGGGCCAATATCGTCCGATGCGCCTGCATTTCCTCACGCCGCGACCGCGCTTTCGCCTTTGAAGACGGCGGCCGAAAAGCTGGGACGCACCGATTTCACCAATCTTTGGGCGGGGCAATCTGTCGCTTTGGGCCGAGAGATGGACGCGGCCGAATTGACGCGAACGCTGGCTGCCGAAGGCCTGAAAAGGCTGGAAATTCTCACGGGCTAAACAGGAACGAGCGGTTTCCACTCCGCCCCAAAATGCTTTATACGGCTGGCAGATTTGGAACCGCGTCGCGGTCTTCCCGGAGTTCTATAAATGTCAGTCGATGCCGCCACCGTCCGCCGGATTGCGCACCTTGCGCGGATCGCGGTCAAGGATGACGAGGTTTCCCATTTGCAGGGCGAACTCAACGCCATGCTGGCCTTCGTCGAGCAACTCTCCGAGGTGAATGTCGATGGTGTCGAGCCGATGACATCGGTCACACCGATGGACATGAAAAAGCGTCACGACGTGGTCAATGACGGCGAGATCGCCGACAAGGTTTTGGCCAACGCGCCCGCGACCGAGGATCATTTCTTTCTGGTCCCCAAAGTCGTCGAGTAAGCCGGACAAATGTCATGTGCATCCTGTGCAACGACGAAAACGCCTATGCCGGCTACATGGCCTATCTCGACGCCATCGAGCGGGAGGGCAAGACCGCCGATCCCAACGAGGCCATGATGGCGGCCATGAAAGCCGCTGATGCGGCGGAAGCCGCCAAACGCGCCAGCAAATCCCCCTTCATTTGTGATCCGATAGAGAATGACTGACCTCACCGCACTGACACTCGCCGAAGCCAAGGAAGGCCTCGCCGCAAAGTCCTTTACGTCGCTGGAACTGACCGATGCGCATCTCGCCGCGATGGAGAAAGCGCGTGTGCTCAACGCCTATGTGCTAGAGACGCCGGAGCAGGCGCGCGCAATGGCAAGAGACGCTGACACGAAGATAGCCAAGGGCGAGGACGGAAATCTTCTGGGGATTCCGCTCGGGATCAAGGATCTGTTCGCCACGAAGGATGTGCGCCTGACCGCATGTTCAAAAATCCTCGACGACTTCAAGCCGCCTTATGAATCGACCGTCACCTCGCAGCTCTGGCGCGACGGTGCGGTGATGCTTGGCAAATTGAATAACGACGAATTCGCGATGGGCTCGTCCAATGAGACTTCCGCGTTCGGTCCCGTCGTCAATCCGTGGCGGCGCGTCGACTCAGAGGCCAATCTGGTGCCCGGCGGCTCATCCGGCGGATCGGCGGCTGCGGTGGCGGCAAGCCTGTGTCTGGGCGCGACCGGCACCGATACGGGCGGTTCGATCCGTCAGCCTGCGGCGTTCACCGGCATCACCGGAATCAAGCCGACCTACGGCCGCTGCTCGCGCTGGGGCATTGTCGCGTTCGCGTCATCGCTCGATCAGGCCGGACCGTTCGCGCGCACCGTCCGCGACACTGCGATCCTGTTGCGCTCGATGGCGGGGCATGATCCGAAGGACACCACCTCGGTCAACCGCGAGGTGCCCGACTACGAAGCGGCGATCGGCAAATCCGTCAAAGGCATGAAGATCGGCATTCCGAAGGAATACCGGATCGAAGGCATGTCGGCTGAAATAGAGACGTTGTGGACCAGGGGTGCGGAGTGGCTGAAGGCGGCAGGCGCGGAGCTTGTCGAGGTGTCGCTGCCGCATACGAAATACGCATTGCCGGCCTATTATGTCGTGGCACCCGCCGAAGCCTCATCGAACCTTGCGCGTTACGATGGCGTTCGCTACGGCGCGCGGGTCAACGGCCGGAACATCGCGGAGATGTACGAGAACACCCGCGCCGCCGGTTTCGGACCGGAGGTGCGCCGCCGTATCATGATCGGCACCTACGTGCTCTCGGCCGGTTATTACGATGCTTATTATTTGCGCGCGCAGAAAGTGCGCACCCTTATCAAGAAAGATTTCGAAGATGTGTTCGCCAAAGGCGTGAACGCGATCCTCACCCCGGCGACACCCACGGCAGCGTTCGGTATCGGCGAGAAGGGCAAGGCCGATCCAGTCGAGATGTATCTGAACGACATTTTCACCGTGACCGTGAACATGGCGGGACTGCCTGGTATCACGGTGCCTGCGGGCGCTGACGCTCAAGGTCTGCCGCTCGGCCTTCAGTTGATCGGACGTCCGTTCGACGAGGAGACGCTGTTTTCGCTCGGTGACGTGGTCGAGCAGGCCGCCGGACGCTTCACGCCGAAACATTGGTGGGCCTGATGTCGTCCGGTCAGCACGCTTTGTCGGAGTTGCGCGCGACCATCGACCGGATCGACCGCGAGATCGTGGCGTTGTTGGCGGAGCGGGTGCGCTGCCTCGACAAGGTGGTTGACGTGAAGACCCGCGAGAATCTGCCCGCCGCGATCCCGGAACGTGTCGAAGAGGTCGTCGCTCATGTTCGCACTGAGGCGCAGTCCGCAGGCATGCCGCCGGAACTTGCAGAGCTGCTCTGGCGCAGGTTGATCGACTGGTCGATCTCCTACGAAGAGCGGCATCTGGGTGGTTCCAATTCCAGTGGAACGGCGAAAACCTGACGTGCACCGTCTCCCGCGCCGGGTTTTGAATTGCAATCGCCGTTCGATCCCGGCATGAATTACTGATGAGCAGTGGTGAAGGTGGAGTACCCCCGGAACAGGTCGATCAGATTCTGGCCTCGTCATCGCTGGCTCGCGCGATCGAAAATAATCGCTACAAGCATCTGCTCGATAACGTTCCTGTCGCGGTCGCCGTCTCGCGCGGCTCAGGCCCCGACCAGCAGATCGTTTACGTGAACGGCGCGTTCGAAAGCCTGACCGGCCTTGCGGCTTCGGACACTGAAGGGGGGCCATGGACCTGCCTCGATAATTTCAAGAACGAAGACGACGCATCCCAAACCCTGGGGCAGGCGATTCCCGATGGGGCGGACTTCCTCGGCGTGTTCAGGCCGGTGCCAAACAGCGATCGGCTGCTGATCGTGCAGGCCTATGCCTCGATGATCGAGGGCGATGACGGCGCTGAGAGTTTTCGCATCGCCGCTCTGGTCGATATCGCGGGGCGCGAACGCGCGCAGCTCGAACAATACGAATCCCAGATTCGCGAGCGCGATACGATGATGCGCGAGTTGCAGCATCGCGTGAAAAACAACCTTCAGCTCATCACCGCACTGATCCGCCTTGAGGCCAGAGCCGCGAACGAAGGAGAACAGGTCGCGCTGGCACGGCTGGCGAGCCGGATCGAGGCGCTGACAGTGTTGTACCGTGCATTGTCGGCCGAGGAGGCTGGCGGTGCCGGCGAGGATATCGATCTCGGAAAGTACCTTGAGGACATCACCCAGGCTGTGATGGCCGCCAATGCGGCTGCCGGCATCGAATATGAGACCGACGTTGGTTTTTGCCGGATTTCGATCAATGTCGCCATGCCGGTCGGCTTGCTGGTCAATGAGATGCTGACCAACGCGCTGAAATATGCCTTCGTTGGCCGCAGCGGCGGCAGATTGAAAGTCTCGTGCCAGTGCGACGACGACCGCGTCAAGGTTGTGGTGTCCGATGACGGGGTGGGCATTGGTGAAGGCGTGGTGTGGCCGGCGCCGCGCAAACTTGGTGCGTTGGTTCTGCAAACCTTGCGCGAGAACGCGAAAAACGTGCAGTTCGATGTCGTCAGTCTTTCCGGCAGCGGTACTTTCTTCACGCTGATGTTTGACCGCACGACCTCGAAAAAACCAAATTAGCTGTCGGATTTTAACATTCGCGTCCCGTTTCGGCCGCTTTGCTTTGAGATTTTGCGGCCAGTGAGGATGCGAATACCACATCCTCGCCACGAGGTTGCGACAGTAGGTTTTCTGTGATTAGGGTCGCCGCGCTCGCGGTGTTATCTTCCCGATAATGCAGACAAAGGTATCCGTTCATTAACCCGCTGCGGCGAAACTGGCCGCGACGGTGGTGGGATGTAATGCGTTTCTGGCGGCCTCTCTCAGGCATAATTTTCGTATGCGTGCTTCTGCTTGGCTGCGCCTCGATTCAGAATGCGCCGGTCAATGTCGCCGGTACGTCGGGAAATCTTGCCGATACGCTCAGTCTTAATTTCGAGGAAGGCGCAATCGAGGATTCGACGGTCATCGGACTGTCATTCTCCGGCGGTGGTACGCGCGCCGCCGCATATTCTTTCGGCGTGTTGTCAGAACTGGAGCGGATACCGGTTCGCGGCGCCAGAGGTCCGATGATCGACCGCCTCGAATTCATCTCAAGCGTCTCCGGCGGGTCCGTCACGGCAGCATATTACGGCCTCAAGAGAAGAGCAGGCCTTGCTGACTTCCGCGAGAAATTTCTTCTGCGCAATGCGGAGGAGGGGCTGCAGACCAATTTGAACCTGGCGACGTTCTCACGCGCGCTGGCGGGCGGCATCAACGACTCCACCGGCTTTCCGCGCTGGCTCGATGCCAACTTGTTCGACGGCGCGACATTCGCGCAATTCCGGGCTGAAGGCAGGCCACGGGTCTGGATTAACGCGTCCGACATCTACAACAGGACGCCATTCGTATTCGGCGCTGTGACTTTCGGTGCGATTTGCAGTGATTTGTCACAATATCCTTTGTCGGAAGCAGTGGCTGCCTCTGCCGCCGTGCCGGTGGCGTTCGCGCCGGTCGTGATCCAGTCCTTTCCGACCAAATGCGACAAGCCGCTTCCGCCCTGGATTGAGCGGGTGCGCAACAACAGGAATGCTCCGCCGCTGCTGGCAAGTTTTGCCACAGCGATCAGCAAGTATCACGATGGCGCGGTGCCCTACATCAAACTGCTCGACGGCGGTCTGGTGGATAATTTTGGGCTGTCCGGATTTACGATCGCGCGCCTGTCGTCGGAGACGCCTTACGGGCCGCTCAATCCAAAGCAAGCCGTGAAGCTGCGCCGTGCGCTGTTCCTGGTGGTCGACGCATCGGCAAGCGGACCTTCTCCCGAATGGATCCAGACGGTGGAAGGCCCGAGAGGGGCCGAACTGGTCAGGGCCGCGACGGATACCGTCCTCGGTGCCAGCGTGGCGGGTAGTTTTACCGCGTTCAACAGCACCATTAACGATTGGCAGGCCGCATTGATCAGGTGGCGATGCGGACTGTCTTCGGCGGAGCGGGTCAGATACGGCGCGGGTCCCGGCTGGAACTGCCGCGATATCAAATTCTTTATTGGGCGGCTCGGCTTCGACCAGCTCGATCCGGCGCGCTCTGCAAGCCTGGAAACTGTGCCCACACGTTTCCGTTTGTCGCCCGAACAGGTCGACAGCGTGATCGACGCCGGCCGGGATACGCTGCGGGGCAGTTCGGTGTTCAAGTCATTCGCGGCGAGCTTGTGACCTGTGGGCTGAGAGGGGTTTTCTCATCCGCCTCGCCGGGGTAAAAGCCGCCTCATGAACGCACCCCTCGATCCCAAAAAGCTCATCAAGGGCGTCACCGGCGACTGGGAAGTCGTCATCGGGCTGGAAATCCATGCCCAGGTGACCTCGAACTCGAAACTGTTCTCCGGCGCATCAACCGAATTCGGCGGCGAGCCGAACGAGCATGTCTCGCTGGTGGACGCCGCCATGCCGGGCATGCTGCCGGTCATCAACGAGGAGTGCGTCGCGCAGGCGATCCGCACGGGTCTGGGCCTGAAAGCGCAGATCAACCTGAAATCGACCTTCGACCGGAAGAACTATTTCTATCCGGATTTGCCGCAGGGCTATCAGATCAGCCAGTTCAAGCAGCCGATCGTCGGTGAGGGCGCCGTGATCGTGGACATGCGGGACGGCGAGAGCATCACCGTGGGGATCGAGCGGCTTCATCTGGAGCAGGACGCCGGCAAATCGCTGCATGACCAGCACCCGACCATGTCGTTCGTGGACCTCAACCGCTCGGGCGTCGCGCTGATGGAGATCGTCTCCCGGCCGGATATGCGCTCCTCCGAGGAAGCGCGGGCCTATGTGACCAAGCTGCGCACCATCATGCGCTATCTCGGCACCTGCGACGGTGACATGGAGAAGGGCAATCTGCGCGCCGACGTCAACGTCTCGGTGCGCAAGCCCGGCGAGGGCCTCGGCACCCGCTGCGAGATCAAGAACGTCAATTCGATCCGCTTCATCGGCCAGGCGATCGAGTATGAGGCGCGCCGCC
>DASWQB010000113.1:0-9349 GCA_036398335.1 Afipia sp.
AGACCGTGCCGATCCGTTTCTTGATCACCCGCGCAAACTTCTCCGGCTTTGCACTCCATGTCGTCTCGGGTGAAGACCACATCAGCCTGTCTCCATCGACGATACGGAAGTGATCGACACCGTCGGCGTCTGTGATCGAACCATTGAACGCAATGACATCGGCAAGCCGTTCCCCGAGCGGCTCGGTGATACCGGCATAGCGCCACACGGGCGACAGCGTGCCTGACAGCCGCATCGCCGGTGAGCCGATATGAACATTGCCCGCCAGCACGATGTGGGAGGCGCGCAACCGCGCCGAAGGCGTGATGACACGCTTGCGGATGCCGTTGGGGTCGATGCTCATGGCTGGCGTATTTTCGAAAATGCGCACGCCGGCTTGCTCGGCCAGCCGCGCCAGACCGCGCAGATATTTCGCGCCGTCAACCTGAAACGCCTTGGGATAATGAATGCCGTGGAAATACCGCGGGGTTCTCAGTGTCTCGCGCACCCGTTCGATCTGCCAGCCTTCAAGGTCGGTGCCCAATTCCGCTCCCAGCAACTGAAGGCGGCGGACCAGTTTTTCACCCGCATCCACATTGGAGACTTCCAGCGCGCCGTCGGTCAGATCCACATGGCCGATCTCACCGGCGGTCTTGCGCATATAATCGGCGCCTTCCTGCGCCAGCGCCCACAATTCGCGGGTGTCGTCGAAGCCGACGCGCTCGATCAGATCGTCCACCGGCACGCCATAGCCCGGCATCACGCTGCCCATGTTATGGCCCGACGCATTCCAGCCGATCCGGCGGCCTTCGACAACGACAACGCTGGCGCCCTTTTTCGCCGATTCCAGCGCCAGCGTCAGGCCGGCGAGACCGCCGCCGATCACACAGATGTCCATATCCATGTTGAACGTCAGCGATTCACGCTCGGGAGACCCAGCACCATTGCCAATATCTGTCACAGTGATCGCCATTATCTTTGCTAAATCATCCGCGCAATGCTTGTTGCGAAGCCCGGGTCCACTCCACTAGCTTCTATCATCTCAGTATTCGCAAATCGAGGCCACTTGATGCGCCGTCTGATACTTCTGCGCCACGCCAAGACGGAAAAGGATTCCGCCAGCGGCAAGGACCAGGACCGCTGCCTGGACGAGCGCGGCGAGAGCGACGCGACAGAGATTGGCGCGTGGCTTGCCGCCAACGGCTATTTGCCGGATATCGCGCTGGTCTCGACGGCAGCGCGCACCCGCCAGACCTGGGATCGCATCTCACTCTATATGCCGCATTGCCGGGTCAAATATCTCGACGACCTTTATCTCGCGGAGACCTCGCAACTGCTCGAGATCGTTCAGACGGCCAAGGGCGATCCGGCAGGCCTTCTCGTGCTTGGCCATAATCCGGGCCTGCATGAACTGGCTTGGAATCTGACAGGCAAGAGCAGCGCCGCAGACCGGCGTGCGCTGGGCGAAAATCTGCCGACAGCGGCGGCTGCGATCATCGATTTTGCCGCCGCGAAATGGCGCGATGTCGCAGATCACACCGGCACGCTGAAAGTTTTTGTCAGCCCGAAACGGCTGCGCGAGGCATCGGACTTTGGCGGGTAGTTTTTGTTTGAGCATGATCCGGGAAAATCCGCTCCCACTTTTCCGGATCATGCTCTCAAGGCAAAAGCTCCGCGGGCAATTGTTCGGCTGTGTAAATTCGCGGCCTGTTGCGGCGGAAGAAACCACCGACCTTCCACGTGAAGAGCGCGCCGAAACCGATCAGGAACAGCACGGCCGCAAACTGGCCGATCACAAGCCCTCTGATCGCCAGCGCCGTGAGCGCCAGCAGAACAAGCGCGACAATACTGACTCCCGTGATAGAGGCCGCGCGGGAAACCCCGCCCATCAACAAAGTGGCTGGCGCGATGCGGCGATGCAATTCGCCGATGAAAGCGCGATAGGCTTCATCCTGCCGCTGCATCAGGGCTGAGGTCTGCCAACTGGTCGAATAGATCTTAAGCCATTTGCCGTCGGCGTTTTGGATATCGGCGCGGAAACGCCGGGGCTGCATGGCATTCGGCCTGTAGGACAGAGTAATCGCCGCGATCTTGTCGTAAGGCCATAGTCCGGACCGTCCGAACATCGACCACGCAAGGCCGTCTTCCTGCAATTCGAACCGATGCGCCGTGCCGGCCAGCGATGCCTTGTAGGCATAGTGCGTTTTCTGCGGTTCATCGCCGGAACTCTTCCGATGAAGAAGACGCTGCCAGCGGGATAATTTTAGCGCGACCATCAATCGAACCGTCTCCGACATATCAAATGTACAGTCTCAGCTGCGAACCGCGTGCGCTGCCGCATTCTGGCGCGATCCATCCTGCGCGCAAGAGGTGAAGCCGCGTTGCCGCACCGGTGAATTGACAATGAACCGGAATCCGATGAGCTTTCCCAACTTTAAAAAAACAGAAAAGAGTCCGGGGATGAAAAGCTCATACAAAATCACGCTCGTATCCTGTCTGCTGTCGGGATGGCTGGGTGCAATGATCGCGCCCGCCGCCGCTGCGGACGGTCCAAATACAGCCGGCATTCTGAACCGGCTGCTTGAACAGACCGGAGTTTACAACAAATCCAAGACCGGCAAGACGCCGAACTTCGTGGCGGACCCGACATGGCCGCAGACGCTGCAACATAGCTGGCTGCTTGGACAGGTCGGCGGTCTTTATGTCGATCATCACGATCATGTCTGGGTTTATAATCGCCCACGCACCATGACCAATGACGAGGCCGGCCTCATGCCGCCTCTGGCAGGCGCCACCAACGCCAAGGGGCAGCCGGTGAACGGCCTCGGCTATCTGCGGATGGACGGCTTCGGCGCCGATTGCTGCAATGCCGCACCTTCCGTTCTGGAATTTAATGCGGACGGAAAACTGCTTCGCTCCTGGGGCGGCCCATCCGATCCCGATTTTCTGAAAACCAAGTGCAAGGCGGAGGACGGCTGCATCTGGCCCAACAGCGAACACGGCGTCTATGTCGATCAGAAGGACAACGTCTGGCTCGCGGGCAATGAAACAAGCGGCAAGGCCGACGTGCCCTGGACGACAAATGCGGCCGGCGGCGACGGCTTCATCCTGAAGTTCGATATGAACGGCAACTTCAAGATGCGGATCGGCGGCACGCCCAAGGGCCCCGACAGCAACAACAAGGACGGCGGGCTCAACGGCACGCCGATGCTGTATCGCCCGGCGGATATGGTGGTCGATCCGAAGACCAATCGCCTCTATGTCGCCGACGGCTATGGCAACCGCCGCATTCTCGTCGTCGATGCCGACACCGGCAAATATATCGGTCACTTCGGCGCTTACGGAAATAATCCCGTGGACGACGCGGGCGCGGCCGCGGCAGGCACATGGCCGGAATCGTTCGCGAAGGGCAACAAGAAGCCGGCGTTCTTCCGCAATCCGGTGCATTGCATCAAGATCGCCGATGACGGCAAAATCTATGTCTGCGACCGGGGCAATAATCGTATCCAGGTTTTTGACAGCAAAGATTCGTCGCTCGGCACGCCGTGCAGCAATCCGAATGGCGATGTGGGCAAATGCGGATTCGTCGCGGAGCGCTGGGTCAGCAGCCTCACCTACACCCAGCCCATCATGCCGGGCACGGCGGTCTCGATGAACTTCTCCACCGACCCGGCGCAAAGCTGTCTGTATGTCGGCGACAACACCAACCAGACCATCTACATCCTCAACCGCAGCAATCTCGAGGAGCTTGGCCGCTTCGGACGCGGCGGCCGCGCGACCGGCGATTTCCATTGGCTTCACCAGGTCAGCCTGGATAGCAAAGGCAATATCTACACAGCGGAAGTCGATACCGGAAAGCGCATCCAGAAGTTCGTGCGCTACGGCGACACCGGATGCAGCGGAACAGGCTCGGCCTTGGTCGGCGGTGTCGCTCCGGAGAACAAATAGGCCTCACTGCCAAAAGCAGATATCGCTCCGTGCCACGCCGCTCGTTAACACCGGCGCGGCGCTTGCGCTGACCAGCGCCTGCTCTTAAAAGATTAAGAGCAGGCGCTTTTTTTTAACTGGCAGTGGCATGGCCGTAGCCCCGTATTTTCCACGTCCTCTGATTCTCGCCGGCGCGGCCATGTTCGGCATGCTGCTGGCGCTCGGCGTCCATATTCTGGGCCAGCGTTTCGGACTTAATCTCGGCGATTTGTGGGGAACAGGCGATGTAATGCCCGCCGTCGCCGCGGTTGCATGGTGGCTGATCTCCAGCGTCGCTTTTGTCGCCGGCTATTTCACCGCAACCCTGCTGCACAGCGCGGTGTCAGGCCAGTTGCCGCCGCGACTGCGTCAGGCCTTGATCGCAGCTGGCTTGCTTCTGCTTGCCGCCGCAGGTCAGGCCGCGTCCGGTCCCAGCGCAATTCCGACTGTCGCAGGCATTCTTGCGGCGATCGGCGCGCTGTTTCTCGGCGCGATCATGGCCTATGCGGGCGCTTATTTCGCGCTCGAACGCGCATAAATTCATCCCATCGATTCAAGCCAAAAAACCGCCCGGATTGCTCCGGGCGGTTTTTCTCAAGACCTGCCGTTTTAGCTTGCGGCGCGAATGTTGATTTTGGACTCGGCAAGCGAAGTCAGCTTGTTGTCAGCCGCGCGCTCCTCATCCAGCGTCTTTTGCAGAACGGCGGCGCAATCCGCCCGGCCAAGCTGCTTGGCCCAGGCGATCAATGTCCCATAACGCGTGATCTCGTAATGCTCCGCGGCTTGGGCGGCATTGATGAGCGCGGCGTCCAACACTTCCTTATCGGCAACATCGCCAGCAACTTCGTTCGTTTCCTCGATAATGCCGTCGATAGCCGGACAATCCACCGCCTTGGCCTTGGCGCCATGCATCTCGAACACCTGCTCCAGGCGCTTGACATGCCCCTTGGTCTCTTCGAGGTGCGTCAAAAAGCCCTGCTTGAGTTGCGGGTTCGTTGCCTTTTCCGCCAGCTTGGGCAGTACTTTTACAAGCTGCTGCTCGGCATAATAGATGTCCTGAAGCTGGTGGACGAACAGATCGTTCAGAGTCTTGATGTCTTTGGTGAAAAGTCCCATCGCTTTTTTCCTTCTGATTTTGCGGATTGCAGATAACGCGCGCGGCGCGCTGTCATGCTTGCCTGTGGCGATGCGGGACTAACCGGAAAGGGTCTGTCATGTTTCACGGAACTCCGGTTTTTTTGGCGGGCTCCGCCACGGCAAGCCTGCCCGGTCTGTCAAGCCATGCCGGGTCACTTTTTCGCCCCATATGACGGTTGAGTGACGTTTGCAAAGGGTCCGTCCTGTGCATTGATGTGCACCCGCGATCATAAAAATAACCTGTTTTTCCGCGACATGATTTGCCATATGAGTGACCGGCCGCTTGCGTTTCATCATTTCAATCGGCTTACGCGTACCGCCCTGCCGGGAGGATGAATGCAAGACTTTCTGAACACGCTCAGGCGTGTCTTTCGCGAACGGATCGGATGGAAGCGGGTCGGCCTTCTCGCCAGCGTGCTGATTGTCGGTATCGCCATCAACCATCTGGTGCATACGCTCAAGAACGTGAACACCGCGACGGTGCTTCAGGCGCTGGAGAACAAGTCCCATACCCAGATCATGCTCGCCGCTTTGTGCGTGTTCTGCGCGTTCTGCACCCTGACCTTTTATGATTTCTTCGCGCTTCGCACGATTGGCAAGCAGCATGTGCCCTATCGCATCGCCGCGCTGTCGAGCTTTTGCAGCTATACGATCGGTCACAATATCGGCGCCACGGTATTCACCGGCGGCGCGATCCGTTTCCGCATCTATTCGGACTGGAGCCTTAACGCCATCGATGTCGCCAAGATCTGCTTCATCTCGGGGCTGACATTCTGGCTCGGCAACACCTTCGTGCTCGGCATCGGCATGATCTGGCACCCGCCAGCGGCCTCGGCCGTCGATCTTCTGCCGGAAAGCATCAATCAGCTGATCGGATTCGGCTTTCTGGCCGGCATCGGCGCCTATCTGCTGTGGCTGGCGCTCGGCCGCAACCGCCGCGAACTGGGACGCGATGGCTGGAAAGTGGTGCTGCCTTCCGCGCCGTTCACGCTCTTGCAGATCATGATCGGCGTGGTCGATCTCGGCTTCTGCGCGCTGGCGATGTACATTTTGATTCCCGACACGCCGCACACTTATTTCGTGTCGATGGCCGTGGTGTTCATTCTCGCGACGCTGCTCGGTTTCGCCAGCCACGCACCGGGCAGTCTCGGCGTATTCGACGCGGCGATGCTGGTGGGATTGCCGCAATATGGCCGTGAGGAGCTGTTGGCCTCGCTGCTGATGTTCCGCATCCTGTATTTTCTCATCCCCTTCGCGCTCGCCATCGCCATGATGGGAATGCGCGAATTGTGGATCAATGTCGTGCTACCCTGGCACCGGCGCAAAACAGAGCTGCCCCCCAAGACAGAGTTGACCCCCGCGCCGGCTGTCGCGCGCTCCACCCCCGCTGTCGCGCATTCCACCAAACAGCAACAGCCTCACGGGTGAGACCGTGACAGCAAGCGGATGGACATTCTCCGGCCGCGCCCCTCATTTTTGCCGTATCGTTGCGCTTGAAGCGGGCATGAACCGCCTCAAGATACTTTTGCCCTTTATCGCCCTGTCGATTGCATTTCTCGCTCCGGATGCACGGGTGCCAACCGCGCAGGCGCAAACTGCCGCCGCGCCGGCGCTCAATCCCGCACCCGCCACCGCTCCCAATCCCGCGCCCGCCGACAGCGGCCTCCAGATTTCCTGGGAGGTGCGCAACCGCTTCCGGCTGTTTCGCGAAGAGCGCGATTTTCTGATCCACAGCGAGACACTGGCGGGACGCAGCATTCTGTCCGCCGAGGACGCGCTGGAAGCGCAGAGCGATGGACGCGGATGGGCGCGCAACACGCTGAACCGGCTTTGCATCGATCCGAACGGGCGCGTGACCGAGCCCTGCACCCGCGACGGGGTGAAGGAAAGCTATCTGACGCCGAACGATCATCCCATCACCATGCGCCTGACCGGCCCGGTGCCGGTCGGCGCCATCTGCGCGTGGACGCTCGATGACGGCGATGGGACACCGCGACAATCGACCATCGATTGCGGCGAGGTGGTGAACTTCCGCGCCCGCTATGGGCGTCCGACCGCCGTCACTGTCGACATTTCATCCGGAGCGGACGCGCCGCAGCGCGTCAGCGAACAAATCGTTGTGCGCGACATTCTCATCGCCGGTCTCGGCGATTCCATCGCCTCCGGCGAAGGCAATCCGGACAGGCCCGTGGCGCTCGCCGACGACGGCTTTTGCTTCCGTTCCTATCTGGGCTCGTCCGGGCAGTATTACAGGCCGAGCCGCGCGGGTTACAAAGGCGCGCGCGTCTGCGATACGCCCGACACGATCGGCGGCACGCTGCAGGGCTGGCTGCAACTCGGCGCGCATTGGTTCAACGCCGCGTGTCATCGCTCGCTTTACAGTTATCAGACGCGCACCGCGCTGGCGCTGGCGACGCAATATCCGCACCTCGCGGTGACCTATCTGCCGCTGGCTTGTTCAGGAGCGACCATCAACGAGGGACTGCTCGGCCCGCTTCGCGCCCGTGAATGCCTCTTCACCAAAACGGCGATGAACTGCGAAGGTGTGGTCGGCCCACAGGTCGCCGAACTTCGCGACGCGCTTGCCGCGGCCAAACGCCGTCAGCCCGACCGCCAGCTCGATCTGATCCTGCTCACGGTCGGCGCGAACGACATGAACTTCTCCGGTCTTGTCGCCGACGTCATCGTGGACAACGGCACCGAACGCACGCTGTTTCAGCGCGCCGGCATTATCGGCTCGCTCGACGATTCACGCGCCCGCATGGCACGCGACCTGCCGCAGGGTTTCCGGCGGCTGCGCGAGGCCCTGAAACCCATGGTCGGCGGAGACCTGTCGCGCGTGGTGTATGTGTCATACGGCAATCCGACCTTTGCGAACGGCGCGCCCTGCCCCGGCGGCCCGGGGGGATTCGACGTGCATCCTTCCTTCAACGCCGATCCGCGCCGGCTCGCCGCGACGTCGGCGTTCGTGCAGAACGAGTTTCTGCCGCAGATTAAAAATCTCGCTCTATGTTCCGGCGGGGTGCTGTGCAACGGCAACGCCGACGTCATGACTTTCGTCGATCGCCATCAGCCGATGTTCGAGGATCACGGCTTCTGCGCCCGCGCATCGAGCGATCCGCAATTCGACCAGCAATGCTTCCTGACGAATGGCGGAAGTTTCAATCCGGATATTGTCGACGCAGCCAACAATCCGATGACCTGCGGCGCGGCGGCGAGCGACTTTCGCGCCTACCTGCCTCGCGCGCGCTGGATTCGCGACGCCAATGACAGCTACTTCACCGCCATGACCTATCCGCTGTCGACAAGATCGGCGGCGCAGCCTTCCGATATTCACGATGCGACGTGGGGCGTGCTGTCGGCGGTTTATGGCGGCGCGATCCATCCCACCGCAGAAGGCCACGCCGCGATGGCCGATGCCGCCCTTCCCGCGGCGGCAGCGGTGCTCGGTCTCGGCGCGCCGGATGCGGCGATCGTGCGCGAGCCGATCGCGCCGGTTCAGCGCTAGGACATGATCCCGAATGACGGAAACGGCTTTCGGAAAAGAGCATGCCTGAGTTTAAACAGTGATGTGTCTGATCGAGCGAAGCCGGGTTAGACACGAGAATGCTGTCCGGCTTCGCTCTAGTGGTCAGGCGACAAGCCTGTTCTGATAGACAGACAGATTCACGAACACGGCCGACAACAACGGCGCGGCGATCTTCGATTTTTGCGCACGTTGCAGAAGATCGCCGATGATCTGGCAGGCCTCGAGCGGATAACCCTTTTCCAGATCGCGATACATCGACGATGTTTGTACCGAATCCCGCAGAGTCAATAATGCTCTCGACTGCTTGAGAAAGACGTCGCTGGGTTTGCGGCCCACCGCTCCGATGATCGATGTCACCTCATCGAAAATCCCGGACGCGAACTCCACGCCGCCAGGCGTTGCCACAACCTCACCGATATTGCCGCGCGCCAGACACGTGATGCCGCCAAGCGAAGAGAGCAACGCCCATTTCTCCCACATCTCGAGTTCGATATCGGCCGACAGCCGCGCATCGAAACCAGCGCCCTGCATTTGTGTATCGAGACGGCGGATGCGGTCCGTGACTTCGCCGCTCATCTCGCCATAGGCAAAATCCTGAAGCTTGTTCATCTGCACAATGCGCCCTTCGCCATCCAGATGCGTGGCAACCTTGCAGACGCATCCCGTAAGCGCCTTCGAACCGAAGCGCTCGGTGATCGCATCGACCTGCCGCATACCATTGAGGACCGGCAGGATCAT